>JAYVVU010000327.1:0-3109 GCA_043786755.1 Actinomycetota bacterium | reverse complement strand
TTCTCCGCAAAGTGTGTGTGCAAGCGCACGTCGAGTCGCTCGGCAAGTTCAGCACTGCGCACCATCAACTGCTCGGTCACGCTGAACGGACTGCACGGCGCGAGCGCGATGCGAACCATCGCACCGTGGCTGCGATCGTGATGGGAGGCAACGGCGGCTTCGCTGGCAGCGAGAATCTCGTCGTCGTCGGCCACTACGTCGTCGGGTGGCAGGCCGCCGTCCTTCTCGCTCAGGCTCATCGAGCCGCGAGTCGGGTGGAAGCGCACGCCGATCTCGCGTGCGGCCGCGATCTCGGCACTCAGCAAATCGCCAGCACCCTTCGGGTGGACGTAGAGGTGATCGGCGCTCGTCGTACAACCACTCAACGCGAGTTCGGCGAGGCCAACGAACGCGCTGGCGTACACCGACTCTTCGTCGATTGCCCGCCACAGTGGGTAGAGCGACTGCAGCCAGCCGAACAGCGGCTTGTCGGTCATCGGTGGGAAGGCGCGTGTCAGGTTCTGGAAGATGTGATGGTGCGCATTGATCAGGCCGGGCGTCACCAGACACTCACTGGCATCGACTATGCGGGTGGCGTTGGGTACTGGATCGACGCTCGCCCCAACCGCTTCAATCAGGTTGTCGGTGATCGCAACCCAACCGCCGGGCAGTTCGCGACGTTGCGCATCGACCGTGGCCACCATCCTGGCGTTGCGGATGAGCAGGTCGGCCATGAAGTGTTAGAGCAACGACTCGATGATCAGGTGAATGTCGTCGAGCGTGGTCAGCGGGTTGACGATGCAAATGCGCAGCACCATCTCCCCGTCCCATTCCGTCGGCACGATGAATCCGAGGCCGTCGGCAAGCAGCTTCTCGCTCCACGTTTTGTACTCCGGCGGCCCCCAGCCAGTGCGTCGGAACAGCACGACGCTGAGTTCGGGGTCCATGATCAACTCAAGATGCTTCGCTTCGTCGATGAGCCGGGCGGCCGTGTGCGCCACCGACAGTGTCAGCTCGACGGCGTCGCGATACGCCGCCGTGCCATGCGTTGCAAGGCTGAACCAGAACGGAAGCCCGCGCGCCCGACGCGTGAGGTGGTGTGCGAAGTCGCTGGGGTTCCAATCGTCGTGACCGTCGTGCAAAACATCGAGGTACTCAGCGTGTTGCGTGTGCGCTTCGCGGGCGAGTAACGGATCGCGGTAGATCAACGCGCAGCAGTCGTAGGGGGCGAACAACCACTTGTGCGGGTCGATGATGAAGCTGTCGGCGCGTTCGATGCCGGCGTAGCGCGCTCGAACACTCGGTGCTGCCAGGCCGGCACCGCCGTACGCGGCATCGACGTGGAACCACACGCCGAGTTCTTCCGCAACATCGGCTGCACCGGCGAGCGGGTCGATCACGCCCGCATTCGTCGTACCGCTGGTTGCCACCACGGCGAAGAGTCGCTCGCGATCCGGGGCCGAAAGCCCTTCGACCAAATCCTGGAGCGCGTCGAGGCGCATTCGACCTTGATTGTCGGCGTCGGCACTCAGGATGTCGACATCCATCGCTCGGCCCGCCGAGGCGACACTGCTGTGCGCACCTTTGCTGACGACGATGAGACCGCGAGTGCGATCATGACGCCCTTCCGCCCGCTTGCGCCAGCGATGGCGGGCGGCGATGAGAGCGCTGAGGTTGCCAGCGGTACCGCCGGTAACGAAGACACCACCAGCGCTGGCCGGCATCCGAGCGAGGTCGGAAAGGTAACGCAGCGCTTCGTTCTCGGCGAAGACCGCGCCACCGCCCTCCATCCACGAGCCGCCATAGATGCTGGACGCGCCGACCACAAGATCGAAGAGGATTGCAGCTTCGGTTGGCGCCGTCGGGACAAACGACAAGAAGCGCGGATGGTCCGACGAGATGCATGCCTGGGCAAGCACATCGCCGAAGACGCGTAACGCTTCCAATCCACCGATGCCGTGCTCGTTGATAGTGCGACCGGCCATCGCCTGCAACTCGGCGACCGTGCGAGGGCCATCCAGCGGTGCTGGGTCGAGGCGCACACGATCGACGGCGTAGCGCACGATCGCCTGAGTCAGCACCTCGGTGGCTGCGTCATGCTTATGCATGGGGGCTAGTAGTTCGAATCGAGGAGCTCGCTGCCCGCGTTGCGTTGCTCGCCATCGCGGTTCAGCAGAAACCCGAGCAGCACGGCCACCGTGGCCGAACCCATGAGCGCCATGATCGGGAACAGCAGCAGGACGAGGATGATCGCAATCGCGCCGGGCACGACGGTCAGCCTACTTGCCAGCTGCCGATGGCTTGAATGCCCACGCTTCGATCTCGACCCTGCCACCGGCCGGCAACGCGGCGACGCCAACGGTGCTACGTGCCGGGCGATGATCGCCGAAGCCCGCGACGTACGCCTCGTTGAACGTCGCGAACGTGTCCATGTCGGTGAGAAAGCAAAGCGTCTTGGCCACGTCGCTGAGCTTGGCGCCCATCGTCGCCAGCTGCGCCTTCAGGTTCACGACTGCCTGTGCGGTCTGCTCGGCCACACCGCCCGCGACCAGCACGCCGTCTTTCATGCCCAATTGGCCACTCACGATGATCCAATCGCCAGCGCGCACAACAGGTGTATACGGTCCAAGAGGTTTCGTCATGCCCGCAGCGTAGGCAGCGCGGCGCTCTCACCACTAGCGTTGACGGCGATGACCTCGCCAAAGTTTTCTCGTCGTGGATTGTTTGCAGCTACTGGCGGGGCGCTTGTCCTTGCCGCTTGCGGCGACGACAAGGCCAAGAGCTCCAGCACTGCTGGGTCTACTGACGACACAGTTGGTGGCGTCGCCGCTCCCGAATCGTTCGCGGTGGTGCAGCGCTTCCCGAACCATCCGTTGTTTACGCCCGGCGATGTGCGCTTGCCGGTGTCGCTCGCTGACGCGGCTGGCAACCTCTCCGACGGCCCCGCGACGCTCACCGGCTGGATCGAGGATTTCGACGGCAATCGCGTTACCGACATCGTCGCCAAGCGCCGCGGCGACGGCATCGTCGTGCCGTACTGGGAAGTGCGCGCCAACCTGCCCGAGGCGCTGATCTATACGATGCGCTTCGAAGGCGACGATGGTTACGGCGCGACGTTCGAGGTCTACGA
>JAYVVU010000326.1:0-3115 GCA_043786755.1 Actinomycetota bacterium | reverse complement strand
ATGCGCGACTTGGTCGCCGAGACTTCGCTCGACGTTGGCCACATCGTGGCGCCGCTGTTCGTGCGCGAGGGCATCAGCGAGCCGCAGCCGATTGCGTCTCTGCCGGGGGTTGTGCAGCACACGCGGGCATCGCTGCGCGAAGAAGTAAAGGCGCTCGCCGGCATGGGCGTGCGTTCAGTCATCCTCTTCGGGGTCCCAGCCATCAAGGACAATATCGGCTCGCAAGCCTTTGATCCTGAGGGAATCGTGCAGCAATCCCTGCGCGATCTGAGCGCCGATCTGGGCGACTCGATCGTGCTGATGGCCGACCTGTGTGTCGACGAATACACCAATCACGGCCATTGCGGGGTGCTGGATGGCCCCGCTGGCGACCCCACTACCTCGGTCGACAACGACGCCACGCTTGAGGTGTACGCCCGTATTGCTGTTGCCCAAGCCGATGCCGGCGCGCAAGTCGTCGCGCCGAGCGGAATGATGGACGGCCAGGTCGGCGCCATTCGGTCAGCGCTCGATTCCGCTGGGCACACGAACGTGGCAATCCTGGCCTACTCGGCCAAGTACGCGAGTGGCCTGTATGGCCCGTTCCGCGACGCGGTCGATTGCGCGATCGTGGGCGGCGGCAACCGCAAGGCGTATCAGCAGGATTGGCGTAACGCCCGCGAGGCGATCGCCGAGGTGCAAGCCGACATTGCGCAGGGCGCCGACATGGTGATGGTGAAGCCCGCGCTGCCGTACCTCGACATCGTTGCCGCGGTGAAAGCCGCAGTGAATGTGCCGGTCGCGGCCTATCACGTGAGCGGCGAGTACGCGATGTTGAAGGCCGCGTCGGCGAACGGTTGGATCGATCACGACGCGGTTGCCGTCGAGAGCCTGACCGCCATCCGCCGCGCTGGCGCCGACATCATCCTCACCTACCTGGCCCGCTGGTTCGCCGAACTCCACGTTTGAACGCTTTCGGGCGGTATGCGCCCGAAAGTGTTCAAACGCAATCGTGTTCGTGGAATTAGCCTGAGCCGATGACTTCCGGCCGCGTGCGCGTTGGGTTTCTTGGGCCACTGGGCACGTTCACCGAGCAGGCGTTGATGACGCAGCCCGACTTGGCCGCGGCCGAGCACGTGCTGTTTCGCACCATGCCTGACGTGCTCGATGCCGTCGACTCAGGCGAGATTGATCTGGGCTTCGTCGCCATCGAGAACTCGATCGAAGGCACGGTCAACCTCACGCAGGATGAGCTCGCGTTCAATCACGATCTGCTCATCCAGCGCGAAGTTGTTCTCGACATCGAGCACTGCTTGATGGCGAAGGCCGGCACCGCCCTGGCCGACGTCAAGGTCGTGCTGTCGATTCCGGTCGCGAGCGCGCAGTGCCACACGTTCTTGCGCTCACGCGTCGGGCAAGCCGAGTTGCGCGCATCGAACTCAACTGCCGAGGCCGCGCAGATGGTGGCCGAGGAACTGGGGCCGGGCACTGCAGCAGTCGCGCCGCGTACGAGCGCCGCGCTGTACGGGCTCGATATCCTCGCCGCCGACATCGCCGATCATCCGGGCAACCAAACGCGGTTCGTGTTGGTCGCCAAGGACGGCATCCCCGCGCCGACCGGTCACGACATCACCGCGCTTGTCATCTACCAACGTGCCGACGAGCCGGGCAGCCTCATCTCGATCCTGCAGGAGTTCGCGGCGCGCGCCATCAACCTCAGCAATCTGTTGTCGCGTCCGACGAAAGACGGCGGCCTCGGCGACTACTGCTTCGTGATCTACGCCGACGGGCATGTCGCCGACGAGTTGGTTGCCGACGCTATGCGTTCGCTGCATTCCAAGCAGGGTCGCGTGAAGTTCTTGGGCAGTTACCCAGCCGCAGGCGCGCACGCACACTCAGCTCGCGAACATGCCGACAATCGTTGGCGCGATGCCGACGATTGGGTGCAACAGTTGCGCGCCAATATTCGCTAGTGATCTGGTGCAAGAATCGTTTGAGAAAAGCGACAGATGTGGGCCGGGAGCTGCTCATGTCGGGCAACCCAAAGGAGAAACTCACCATGAAGTTCCAAAGGATTGCCATTGCAAGTTTGGTTCTCGTCGCAGGCGGGCTCACCGCCTGCAGCAGCACCGCCAAGAACAGTGCCGGCTCCACCACTTCGGTGACCGGCAGCACGACTCCCGATGTCGTTTCATCGACGGCGCCGCCCGCCACTCAGCCGTCGGCGACTAGTCCGCCCGATACCGTCGCTCCTACAGACCCGGCACCGGTGGGCTTCAACCTGTACGACCAAGTCGATCCCCCGAACGTGCCCGGTGGCCACACCGATCCGTTCGCATCTTCGGGCGCGCTTGCCAACGGCACCTACTGGGTGCAGTACAACGGTGGCGAGACATTCACTCCCGACATCACCGTTTACCAGGCGTACTTCGGCCAAGAGTGCATCGACATGGCAGCGGCCGCGGGCGAAGAGTGCCTCAACGACATTTACGTGCCGGAGTCGCCGAGCCGCGACATCGCCGACCTGCCGTTCGCTGACGGCGTGTTCCTCACCATCGCTGCGTTCGACACGCAGTTGAGCTACTGGATCACGCCCGACGAGCTGCGCACGATCCGCTCGGGTAGCCCGACGGTCGACAACGCCCCCGGCGGCGTGTATGCCTCGTTTGCGTACTTGATGACCGTGGAGAACGGCCAGATCACCAAGTTCGAGCAGGTCTGGACCCCGTAGGTCGGGACTGCGTCGTAGTTGTGTCGCTCTGTGCGGTGACACAGAACCCGGCGATTGAGCGCGTCACGGTAGATTCGAAGTCGGAACGGTGGCAGAGTGGCCAAATGCGCGCGCCTTGAAAGCGCGAGGGTGTCAAAGCCCCGGGGGTTCAAATCCCTCCCGTTCCGCCAATCAGCTCGCGTCGGTGAACTCGGCCTTCAGCCACTTGGCTAGGTCCGCGATCTCCGCGTCTACTGCTGCGGCCGTCGCTTTGCTGAACTGTTCGTCTTCGTGGACGGCGTCAACGCGCAGCACGCCGGTCTTGCGGTTGAACGTGGCATCGAGTTTGCCGACTAGTTGATCGCCGTACAGGATCGGCAACGCGTAGTAACCCCACTTGCGCTGCGATGCTGGCTTGTACATCTC
>JAYVVU010000325.1:0-3119 GCA_043786755.1 Actinomycetota bacterium | reverse complement strand
GGTCGGCAGAGGACGTCACTGCCTGGGAGCTGAACGAATACCTGCCGTTCTACTGAGGCGGGCCTAGCCCCAGTAGAGGTAGGCACGCTGCGACGCCGTGCAATGTGATGTCGTCGCGCTGGACGCGCGCGACGAAGTCGGCTCGGCTCATCTCGAACAGGGTGAGGCGGTCCGCGTTCTCGCGCCGCAGCATTCGCTTGTGACCGTTCTCCACGTATCCGAGACTGCGCGTCACGCCGAGCGACGGTTTGTTGTCGTGCCAGGCGCCCGTGGTGGCGTGCTCGGCAGCGAAGCCGATGAAGCCGAGTTGCAATGAGGCGACCCGCATCTCCTTGCCAATGCCTTTGCCCTGAAACTCACGACCAAGCCAAGAACCGGTTTCGAATTGTCGAATCGTTGGGAACTCGTGCGTAATGAGCGCGGTGGTGCCGACAACTTGTCCATCGACGATTGTGGCGAAGTTCATCGACCAATCCTTTGGCGCTGTGTCGGCGCGGCACCGCCAATAGAACTGCAACGTGTTCTGCTCAAGCTGCGGTGAGGGAGTGTCCGACCAGGGCATTCCGAACGGCATGGTGGCCGAGTCGTGGATGCCCTTCGCGGCAAGTAAGGCTAGTTCGGTCGCGAGCTCGTCGTTGATGTAGCGGAGCTCAACTAGCGGCGTGGTGACCCGCAAATCAAAGAGCGGCCAAATCTGATGCGTCATCCGCCCATTCTGATTCAAACCAGCACTGTGCAACGGACGATTTAGCGCCATGCCGAGTTTGTGTCACCGCACAGAGGCCGCCAAGTTGTGTCGCTCTGTGCGGCGACACAGAAACGGGAGCGGGTCAGCTAACGCGAGATGAGGAAGAGGCCGCTGGCGAGAAGCGCCAGGCCGATACCGACTCGGATCTGCGCGGATCGACGACTGGGAGCCTCGCGGTCCTTGGTCGATCGCGCGTGATGCGTTCCTGACGCGAGAGTCGGCACGCTGTCGCGTAGTAGTGGTCGCGACTTCCAGCCGATCGATGCGTCGTAGGCGCGGCTGCCCGAGGATTCGCGCGGCGCGAGCAGCGCCAACGCGAAGATGAGGAGAATCACACCGAAGCCCTTCATGGCTTCACGGGTTCATTGACTCGAGCATCTTGGCCATTTGTTGGTGCACGAGGTTCACCGCCTGCAACGGTCGGATCATGACTCGGAACTCGATGATTCGCCCGGCTTCGTTGACCCGGATGATGTCGACCCCGTTGACGTACTTACCCTCGACGCTGGTCTCGAACTCGAGCACCGCGGTGTCGTCGGCGAGAACCTGTTTCGTGTAGTGGAAACTCGATCCGCTGCCCGACGACGACTTGTCGCCGGGAAGAGTTTGACCCGCCGCTTGCAAGTACAGCTTGGTGATGTCTTTGCCGCGCTGGGGTGTGTAGACGATGGGGGAGTAGAAGACGACGTCGTCGTCGAGCAACTCGTCGAGCCCGCCGGGAAGCTCGCCGCGCAAGTAGGCGTGCCATTTCGCAATCACTTGCTCGATCAAGACGGCTCGCGTTCGGCTTCTGCGCGGTTGGCCTTGTACCAGTCGATCGTGGCTTGCAGGCCTTGCTCGAACGGCATTTGTGCGCGCCAGCCGAACTCGGCTTCCGCGCGAGCGGGGTCGACACGTCGACGCGGTTGACCGTCGGGCTTCGTCGGGTCCCACACCAACTCGCCGTCGTAACCCACCATCTGCGCAATCAACTCGACCGTCTCGCGAATCGTGATCTCGCGGTTAGTGCCGAGGTTTACTGGCTCGCTGCCGTCGTACAACTCGGACGCGAGCACGATCGCTTCCGCAGCATCGTCGACGTACAAGTACTCGCGGCTGGCGGTGCCAGTACCCCACACTTCGATTTTCTGCTCGCCCTGTTCCTTGGCCTCAACACAACGCTTGATTCGAGCGGGGATCACATGGCTCACCGACGGATGGAACTTGTCGCCTGGGCCATAGAGGTTGGTCGGGATGAGGTACGCGAAACGCTGCCCGTACTGTTCGCGGTTGACCTGCGCGTGGATGAGGTGCGCCTTCTTCGCGATGCCATACGGCGCGTTGGTTTCCTCGGGGTAGCCGTCCCACAAACTTGATTCGCGAAACGGCACAGGAGTGAACTTCGGATACGAGCACACCGTGCCGAGCAGCACAGTCTTCTCGACCGACGGCGCAACACGTGCGGCCTCGATGATGTGCGTGCCCATCAGCAGGTTGTCGAGGTACAGCGATGCTGGCGCTTCCTGGTTGTAGCCAATACCGCCGACGCGCGCGGCGAGATGAACGATGTGACTCGGTGCCGTGTCGGCCAAAAGTCGCTCAGCGACACCCGGCACGGTGAGGTCGTAATCGCGACTGCGCGGCACGGAAACCTGCGCACCAAGTGATTGCAGCTTGCCGACCACGACGCGACCGAGGAACCCGGCCCCGCCCGTGACGACAACGCGCCGACCGTCCCAGAAGCCCGTCATGGTGTCAATGCTACGGCGCGGCAAGGCATGATGGGATGCGTGCGAGTCGCGTACACGCTTGAACAATGCTGGCATCGAGTGCCCGGCGGCACAGGTGTGGCAGCGCTGCGAATCGCCGAGGCTTTGGGGCCGCACAACGACATTCGGTTGATGGGCGTCGCCGGCCGACACCGGCGGCTGCCACCGGAACCGTGGGTGCCAGAGATCCCCGTCGCCCATCTGCCGATCGCTTCGCCGTGGCTGTACGAGACGTGGTTACGGATGCAATGGCCGAAGGTGGAAGTCGCTACCGGGCCGGTCGACATTGCTCATGCCACCACGCTGATCCCCTGTCCAACAGATGCCAAGTTGGTCGTCACCCTGCACGACCTTGCGTTCTTGCACGACCCGAAGCAATTCACGCGTCACGGAGTGCGCGTTTTTCGACGCAGCTTGCAGCAGATCCGCAAACGCGCCGATGTTGTGCTGTGTTGTAGCCAAGCGACGATGGACGACTGCCTCGCGGCCGGTATCGGTGCCGATCGTCTGCGCTTGGTGCCCCTGGGCGTCGAGACAACCCGCGCCGATCGCGGCGAGATCGAACGCGTTCGCACTGCCCACGGATTGCCCGACGAATACTTGCTGTTCGTCGGCACGGTTGA
>JAYVVU010000324.1:0-3135 GCA_043786755.1 Actinomycetota bacterium | reverse complement strand
GTCTCCGGCGACGCGATCGTGCCCGCTGGAGCTGTCGTTCTCGAACCCGCCCTCACGCAACTGACGATCGCCGCCGCAATCCCCAAAGGCGATCGCCTCGAGTGGATGGTGCAGAAGCTCACCGAGTTAGGCGTCGGCGAGATCGTGTTGCTGCATTGCGAGCGCAGCGTCGTGCGCTGGAAAGGCGAGCGCGGTGTGCAGCAGTTGGCGCGGCTCAACCGTGTAGCGCGCGAGGCGGCAATGCAGAGCCGAAGGGTCTGGCTGCCCAATTTGCGCGGGCCGGTCGAGTTCGCCGAGATGGCGAAAGTGCCCGGGGCCGTGATCGCCGATCCCGAGGGCACCGGCGACGCTGGCGCCAGCGTGGTGCTGATCGGCCCAGAAGGTGGCCTCACCGAAGGCGAGCGCGGCATGTGCACCGCAGCGATCAACCTGGGGCCGAACATCCTGCGCATCGAAACGGCGGCAGTGGCGGCGGGCGCGATTTTGGCGCACGGGTACATACGGGACAGACACTGAGCGTGGCGGGGTAGTCTTGAGACCACGGTCAGTAGTTTTCATTCATGACCTGATGTTGACGTGTCGATAACGATCGAGAACATGGAAAGCAGGGTCTGATGCACGATTTCGACGACGACGGGGCCTCCTCGCCTTACAGTCGCAAGGTCGGCGACCGCCTGCGCGTTATTCGCAAGCAGAAGCGGTTGTCGCTACAAGAGGTTGAGGCGTCCTCGGAAGAGGAGTTCAAGGCCTCGGTGCTGGGCGCGTACGAGCGCGGCGAGCGTGCAATTTCCGTACCCCGCCTTGAGCGACTGGCCAAGTTCTACAGCGTGCCCGTCGATCAGCTGCTGCCGCGCGAAGACGTCAGTGAACCGGAGTCCGATGCCGCGGGTGCGGGAGCCAAGAAGCTAGGTATCGACCTGATCAAGTTGAACCAGCTCAGCGGTCAGCCGTTCGAGATGCTGTCGCGCTTCTTGAAGATGATTCAGGTACAGCGCCAGGACTTCAACGGCAAGGTGATGACGGTGCGCGGCATCGATACGCGCGCAATCGCGGCCATGCTCGACGTTCCGGTCGATCAAGTTGGCGCTCGTCTCGACGCGCTCGACTTGCTGTTCCACCCCTAGTGTTTAACGGCAATGATTAACGGCAATGATTAACGGCAATGGCTGACGCCGCGTTCGGCGTCTACGTACACATTCCGTTCTGCGCCAAGCGCTGCGACTATTGCGCGTTCGCAACCTGGACCGATCGTGGCCACCTGCAGACCGAGTACATGGAGGCGTTACGCCGCGACATCGTCGCCGCTGATCTGCCGCCGGTGAGCAGTGTGTTCGTCGGTGGCGGCACACCGACGCTGGTTGATCCGGCGCTGCTCGCCGACGTGTTACGCGCGATACCGACGACCCCCGACGCGGAAGTCACCATCGAGTGCAATCCCGATGACGTGACCGTCGCGATGCTGCGCACGTATCGCGACGCGGGCGTCAATCGTGTGAGCATCGGTGTGCAGTCGATGGTGCCACATGTCCTTGCGTCGCTCGGTCGAACGCACGTGCCAGCCAATGTGGATCAGGCCGTTGCCGCCGTGCGTGAGGCGGGCATTCCCACGTTCAACCTCGACCTGATCTACGGCGCGGCGGGGGAGTCGCTCGCCGATTTGCGCGTCACACTGGAGGGCGCGATTGCGTTGACGCCGACGCACATCTCGGCATACGCCTTAACGATCGAGGCGGGCACTCCTTTGGCCGAGCAGTCAGATCGCCATCCCGACGACGACGACCTCGCCGACAAATACGAACTGGCCGACGAGTTGCTGACGGCCGCCGGACTCGCGAACTACGAAGTCAGTAATTGGGCGCGGCCCGGGCACGAGTGCAAGCACAACATGCTCTATTGGCAGCAAGGCAACTACCGCGGGTTTGGCAGCGCGGCGCACAGCCACGACGATGGGCGACGGTGGTGGAACGTGCGCACCCCCGAGCGCTACATCGCAGCCGTCACCGGCGGCGAGACCACGCAAGCAGCAGGGGAGACACTTGACGAGAACACCCGCCGTACCGAAGGTCTGCAGCTTGCAATCCGCATGCGCGACGGCGTGCCGGTGGATGCATTGTCTGTCGAGGCGATGGCTGCCGAGGGCTTGGAGGATCTTGTCGAGTCCGACGGAGTGCGAGTTCGGTTAACACAACGCGGCCGTTTGCTCGCTAACGAGGTGTCGTTGCGCTTGCGCTGACTGATAGATTCGTGCTCGTTACACGGGCGTGTAGCTCAGTTGGTAGAGCGCCACTATGACATGGTGGATGTCGCAGGTTCGATCCCTGTCGCGCCCACTCACGATGAACAGTTCTGCTGTCGACGCCTCCCAGACCACTCCGCTTCAGCACGACGAAGCTGTGTGGCTGCTCGAGACGGAACTGCAGCGGACGCTCGATCTCCTCACGGGCCTTGACCCAAACGAGTGGAATGCAGCAACCGACTGCCCGGACTGGGATGTGCGCCGGATGTATCTACACGTACTCGGCGCCTGCGAAGGAAGTGCCTCGGTGAGCGAAGGCCTGCACCAACTGCGCGCCGCTGGCAAGCGTCAAAAGAGTGAGGGCGGTCCGCTTGAGGCGAATCTGTCGGCCGTGCAGGTTGCGGCGCGCGAGACGGTCGACTCTGGTCAACTCGCTGAGCGCTTGCGGGCGATCGCACCTCAGACTGTGAGGGCGCGCCGGCGAATTCCGTTTGTGCTTCGGCGTTGGGTGAAGATTTCCGTCGACGGGCCGGTGGCCGAGAAATGGACACTCGGGTACTTGGTCGACACGATTTACCTGAGGGACCTGTGGATGCATCGCATTGACGCGACGCGCGCAACTGGTCGCAACATGGGTTTGACCGGCGCCCACGACGGACGCATCGTCGCCGATGTTGTCGGCGAATGGGCGCGTCGCCACAAGCGCCCATTCACCCTCGAACTCACGGGCGACGCTGGCGGTCGCTTCTTCGTCGGTGAGGGGGGCGAGTCGATCGTTATCGACGCGCTTGAATTCTGTCGCACACTTGCCGGCCGCTCACTCGGCTCAGGACTACTTACCACCGTCGTTCCTTTCTGAGCTGACCTGCAATGCCGATTTTGCTTGCGCTTGGTTCCGC
>JAYVVU010000323.1:0-3136 GCA_043786755.1 Actinomycetota bacterium | reverse complement strand
ATAGTGCGCCGGCAAGAGCGACCAATCGCGATCGATACCCGATCAAAAGCAACGCGGCGACGATGGTCTCGCTGATGAGCGTGAACCAACCGAACGCTTGGAAGTTAGGAAGCACGACCTCGCGTAAGACCCAGCGGTACGGCGCAAACGGAGCATTCTGCGCGCCGGCAGCGGCGTACTTGTAGAGCCCACGACCCGTGTTCTCGCCGAAGTCGGTCGGAACTTTCCAGTGCAAATTTGCCAACCACAACAGGCCGGCAAGAATGCGGACGCCTCCGATAGTGAAACCCTCGGCACGCTCACGTTTCATTAGACGGTTGATCATTAGCGAAGCCTGACAGGCCAAGGCCTCGCGTAGCTACCACTTCACCAATTTGTTACTCATCGAGGCGCTGTGAGTTCGTCGAAAGCGTGGGTGGCGGCGTCGATGATCAAGTGGCGGACGGTCGACACGTTGGCACGCATCATCGCGAAGACTGCTTCCATCGTCACTGGCGTGTGGCCGTCGACACCAGCGTCGTAGTCAGTGACCAGCGCTATGGCTGAATATCGAATACCTAGTTCCGCGGCGAGCGCAGCCTCGGGGTAGCCGGTCATGTTGACCACGTGCCAGCCCATCGATCGGAACCAACGACTCTCGGCGCGTGTGGAAAATCGCGGACCATTGATAACGACCATCGTGCCGCGCTCTACAACGTCGGCGCCGATGCGTCGACCGGCCGCAACCAACTGCAATCCGATTTCAGTGTCGTACGGGTCGGCAAAACTCTGGTGATGAACAGGCCCGGCGGAACCCGGTTCGGCGATAGGGCCGCCGACGTCGTGGAATGTGTCAGCTCGACCCCAAGTGCGATCGACCAATTGATCGACGACCACCAACTGACCTGGGTGAATGTCGGACTGCAAGGAACCCACCGAACAGGGCGCAACGATGGAACGAACGCCGAGCGAATGCAGCGCCCACAAGTTCGCTCGATATGGAACCCGATGAGCGGCGAACTGATGCTCGCGACCGTGGCGCGCAATGAAAGCAACATCGTTGCCTGCGATCGACCCGATCACGACCGGCGCCGCCGGCGCGCCGTAGGGAGTGTCGACAACGACTTCGTGCGCATCGTTGAGAAACTCGTAGAACCCGGAACCACCCACCACGCCGAGACGAACTTCTGAGGTCATGACCGTCAGTTCTATACGGTGGAGACGAGGGTGTGGAGACGAGGGGAATCGAACCCCTGACATCTACCTTGCAAAGGTAGCGCTCTGCCAACTGAGCTACGTCCCCGTTCTGACGGCTGCCAGGCTACCGGCCGACGTGCGAGTCGTGCATAGAGTCACCAACGTGACGCGTACACAGTTCGGCGCCTTCCTCGCGCCCCACCATCCGACCGGTGAGAGCCCAACGCTGCAGTTCCAGCGCGATCTCGAATTCGCGGCACACCTCGACCGGCTTGGCTTCGACGAACTGTGGGTCGGCGAGCACCACAGCACGGGCTGGGAGACGATCGCCAGTCCCGAGATGTTCCTCGCCGCCGCAGGCATAAACACGCACACGATTCGCCTCGGCACCGGCGTTGTGTCGCTTCCGTATCACCACCCGTTCAACGTCGCGCAGCGAATGGTGCAGCTCGATCACATGACGCGCGGGCGCGCCATGTTCGGCAGTGGCCCTGGCGCGTTACCGAGCGATGCGCGCACGTTGAACATCGATCCGATGGTGCAACGCGACCGCCAAGACGAAGCGCTCGGCGTGATCATCCGCTTGCTTCGCGGTGACGAGCGATTCGACTACGACTGCGACTGGTTCACCTTGCGCGACGCGGCGCTGCACATCCTGCCGGTGCAAGAGAACATGCCGATGGTGACCGCCAGCAGCATCTCGCCGTCAGGCATGCAACTCGCCGGCAAGTACGGCATGGGTGTGCTCAGCATTGCCAGCACTTCGACTGCTGGGCTGCAGGCGCTGCCGACGCAGTGGGGCTTCGCTGAAGAATCCGCCGCTGCCCACGGCCAGGCCGTCGACCGCAAGAACTGGCGCGTGATGATGGCGTGGCATATCGCCGAGACACGCGAGCAGGCACGCGCCGAAGCGATGCGCGGACTTCATCGTTGGCACAACGAGTACAACGTGGCAGTGCTTGGTCGCCCAGGTGCCGTACACGTCGATGACCCACTCGAGTTGATGGAACAGGTCGCGGAACGTGGTGCAGACGGCGGCGGTGCCGCAGTGATTGGCACGCCCGACGACCTCATCCGCGCGATCCAGCAACTCCAACAAGTGACCGGTGGCTTCGGCGTCGTGCTCGGCTTCGCGCACGACTGGGCAAACGTCGAGGCGTCGCGTCGTAGTTGGGATCTAGTCGCGCGCTACGTCGCGCCAGCAGTGAGTGGAACCATCGCACCGCAGATCGCGAGCGCGCAGTACGTGACTGCGAATAAGGGCGAGCTGATTGCTGGCGCGACCGCGGCGGTGATGAACAAGATCATGACCCACCAGGGCGCGACGGCTGCGCTGGCAACGACGATGGCGCAGATGGCCGAGCGAGCAAAGAAAAACGAGAACGACCCGGCGTTTCGACCGGGCACAGGTCCCGTGACCTGAACGACCTGCGAGTTAGTCGTCCTTCAGCGCGACGGCGTTCGGCGTCACGTTCATCTTCGGTACGTACTCAGCGACGTCGACATCGCGGCCAACGGTGAGGAACTTCGCGCGCAACGCGACACAGCACGGCTCGCACGGTCCATAGAAGCGCTGACTCACCGAGGTTCCACAGCGCGGGCAGTTGAACGCTGCGGAAGCTTCGATATCCAACATCACCTCTTCGGTAAACGGCACAGCGCAGTGTGCCACGCCATCGGACTGGCGTAGCGTTTGGTCCATGACGAATCCACATATCCGCATGGGCCTGCAGATTCCTTCGTTCACCTACCCCAACGTTGCGCCCGGCGATCTCTTCGAGCACGTGTCCGACATTGCGGTCACCGCCGAGGAGAACGGCTTCGACAGCGTGTTCGTGATGGATCACTTCTACCAACTACCGCTACTCGGTCGCCCCGACGAGAACATGTTCGAGGCCTACACACTGTTGTCAGCCTTAGCTGCCTGCACCGACAGCGTGCGCCTCGGCTGCATGGTCGG
>JAYVVU010000322.1:0-3144 GCA_043786755.1 Actinomycetota bacterium | reverse complement strand
TCGCAAGTTCGAGTGATCGGCGAGGATTTCAACCGGGCCGTAGGTGATGCCATCGGCTTGTAGTCCGACGCGTTTCGCGCTCAGTTGCACGACCCAGCTCCCCACCAACGTGTCGGCGGTCGGTCGATCTTGTGCAACCAGCGCGCTCAGCTGCTCGGTGGCGGCTGCGTCGGGATCGACTCCGATGGTGCTGGCCGTCGTTTCGCCCGGAGTCGTGTCGCCGACGATCGTGGTCTGTCCGGCGATGGTGGAAGGCAGCGTGTCGTTCGACGAATCCTTCGAATTGTTGACCAGGTAGACGCCGAGGCCGACAGCACAAATACCCAGCAACGCGAGTGCGATCATCAAGCCGCCACGTCCGGGCTGGCTGCCTTGCGCGGGCTGGTCGCTGACGACGGGCGCGTCGTATTGCACAGCGGGAGCGGTGTAGGTGCTCGCGGCAGTTGACGAAGCAGGAAGCTTCGCTACGACGGTCGTGATTGGGGAAGTGACCGTCGGAACGACCGGCGGAGTCTCGGGTGTTGCCTGAATGATCTTGGGCAACACCGTGGTGAGCGCCTCGGGAGGGACGACACGCACATTCGGATCGGCGAACGGTTCGTTAGTCGCCCGCCCACACTCGGCGCAGAAAGCAGCACCGGCTGGCATCGAGCTACCGCAGTTGCCGCAAAAACTCATCAATCCATCCTGCCACGCCCGTCGCGCAGTAGTCGGCTACTGGGTTACTAGCCGGCGATGCCGATTGCAACCAGTGCGAGCCCGACGACGACATGCAGCACATCGTCGGCCGGCTTCCACTTGAACTGCGCCTTCGGGAACCAGTTCATGCGACTGGCCGCGAACTGGTAGAGGTCGATCGCGCCGAAGCCGATGAGGAAGGCGCGCATGGTGTCGTCATTGCCCCACATCGCGATCGCACCGCCCAGCACGCCGAAGCACAAGTGGAAGATGTTGTACGCCGGTGCGCCGCTGGTCAGCGCCTTCGCCGGAGGAACAACAAACCCAAGAATGCCGACGAGAATCAAGATCCCGGCGAACGCGGCGGTAACGGTTTGAATCATGGAAATAGTTCGTAGCACGAATGAGTTTGGATCACGGACGTTGCCTCCGCGGCCTCGCTCAGGCAGACTGGACAAGTCGAAGGGGAGTAGCCCCACGGGACAGGTCGTCAGTACGGCAGCTTGCTGCCCGGCCCCCCGGCCGCCAACTAGGCGGTAGCGAGACTTTCGACTGTCCGTTTGTCCGAGACAGTCGAAAGGAACCTCTCTCCATGCTTGCAGCTACGGATCGTTCACAGTTCGTCGACCTTGATGTACCTGTCTGGGCGTGGGTCGCGCTCATCGTGATCATCTTCATCATGCTGGGGATCGATCTCTACCGGCATCGCGACGATCATGAGCCGACGCCGAAGGAAGCACTCATCGAGTCGCTTGTGTGGATTTCTTGCGGCCTCGCCTTCTCGGGTGCAATCGCGATTGGTTTTGGCAGCGGCGCATTCGGCGAATACATCAGCGGCTACCTGATCGAGAAGTCGCTCAGCGTCGACAACGTTTTTGTTTGGTCGATGCTGTTTACAACGATGGCAATCCCCGTCAAGTACCAACACCGCGTGTTGTTCTGGGGAATCTTCGGTGCGCTTGCATTGCGTGCCGCCTTCATCCTGCTCGGTAGTGCGTTGATCAGTCGCTTCTGGTGGCTGCTACTGGTGTTCGGCGTGTTCCTCATCTTCACTGGCGCGAAGATCATTCGTCACCGTGCCGACGAAGGCAAAGAGGAAGCGACACGCGGTCTTGGCTTGCTGCGCAAGATCATGCCGGTCACCGAGGAATTTGACGGGCACAAGTTCTTCACGCGCGTGAACGCGAAGCGGGCGGCGACGCCGTTGTTGGCCGCACTCGTCGTCATCGAGATCACCGACGTCATCTTTGCGGTCGACTCAGTGCCGGCGATCCTGGCGGTGTCGAACGAGTCGTACCTAGTGTTCGCGTCGAACGCGTTCGCCATCCTGGGACTACGGGCGATGTACTTCCTGCTCGCCAACGCGAAGGAGCGATTCCACTATCTCTCCCACGCGCTCGGCGGCATCCTCATCTTCGTCGGCCTCAAGATGACGGTCTCGCACTGGTTCCACTTGAACACCTACGCCTCGCTGGCGATCATCGTCACCATGCTCGTCGCCGCGATAGTGCTGAGCGCTCGGCTCACGAAACGCCTCGCCGTCGCGAAGTAGCTGCTTTTGTGTCGCCGCACAGAGGTTGTGTCGCTTTAGGCGGTGACACAGAAGCCGGAGCGGCACTCGAACCCGGTGGGCGAGGGGGGACTTGAACCCCCACACAGTTGCCTGTACTAGCACCTGAAGCTAGCGCGTCTGCCATTTCGCCACTCGCCCGAGTGGATTCACAACGCTAGCCCCCGGCGGCGAGGTGCCCAACCCTTGCGGCCATGTCGCCACTATCCTGCACTCTGATATGGGATTGCAGTCATTTGAGCATGGTCTGGAGCGTATGGTCGAGGGCGTGTTTGCCCGCGGATCACGTTCATCTATTCGTCCGGTCGAGCTTGGGCGGCGTTTGCTGCGCGAGATGGACGACAATCGCAGCGTCGATGTCAAAGGTCGCCGCATCGTGCCCAACATGTTTTCGATCAGCGTCAGCCCGCGTGACCACGCTGGTTTCGCCGATATCGACGAGGCGCTGATGATCGAACTCGCCGAAACGGCCCGCGAATATGCCCGCGCCGAGGGTTACAACTTCATGGGGGCAGTTGCCGTCGAGATGGCGATCGATAACTCACTCAAGCCCGGCCGCTTCACCGTCGTCAGCCGGATGCGCGAAACCGGTGGCGGACTTGGTGCCGGCTCGCTCGTGCTCTCCAGCGGCGAGCGCATCACGCTCGGCCAGTCGGTCATCACCATCGGCCGCTTGCCCGACCAGACGATTCCCGTACCCGACGCCAACGTAAGCCGCCGTCATGCGGAAATTCGCCCGGCAGGTTCTGCTTACGTTCTGGTCGACCTGGGTAGTACTAACGGATCGAAGGTAAATGGTGCGCGCATTCAGAACGAGCATGTCCTTCGCGACGGCGACATCGTGAGCGTAGGGATCACACACCTACGCTTCGAAGCCTCGTGACCTATCCGCGGGT
>JAYVVU010000321.1:0-3168 GCA_043786755.1 Actinomycetota bacterium | reverse complement strand
CCCGCGACCAGCGACCTGCAGCTGCGTAATCGAACCCGCCGTCCTCGGTCCGCCGCCCTGCGACTGCCCGTCAATCGTCCGCTGACCCGGTCGTGTGTCCAACAATCGAACTGGACTCACCGACACATAAGTCTGAACGATCGGATCCGGATCGGGGGCCGGCACGATCGTCGTTGTCGTTGTCGTTGTCGTTGTCGTTGTCGTTGTCGTTGTCGTTGTCGTTGTCGTTGTCGTTGTCGTTGTCGTTGTCGTTGTGGTCGTCGGGCCGGGACCGGATCCTGGCGGTGCGACGTACAACAACTTGTCGGGGTCGCCCGCATATTCGTTCAGCGCACCCAACGTCGCTGATGCATCCAGCGCCGCCCACACCTGAGCCGGCGTCGCCGATGGACTGCCCTCAAGAAACAACGCGGCGGCGCCAGCAACATGCGGCGTGGCCATCGATGTGCCGCTGATGGTGTTGGTCGCGGAGTTCGAATCCTTCCAGGCCGACAAAATGGCGGAGCCCGGTGCGTAGATGTCGAGGCACGAGCCGTGGTTCGTGTAATAGGCAGAGGCGTCATCGATCGTTGACGCGGCGACCGTGATCGCGTTGGCGACGCGCGCAGGGCTGTAATTGCAAGCGCTGGCTGGCCCGGTTGTCGTCGAGTCGTTGCCGGCGGCGACCACAACCGTGATCCCGTCGGCGATCATCGCGTTGATCGCCGCGTCCAGCACCGACGACGCGCCACCACCAAGACTGAGGTTGGCTACGGCAGGCGTACCGCTCTGATGGTCCGTGATCACCCACGCAATGCCGTCGAGCACACTCGAGCCGACCGAGCTCCCGTTGCAGCCGAGGACTCTCACCGGAATGATCGTCGCGGACTTCGCCAATCCGTACGTCGTGCCCCCGAGCGTGCCGGCGACGTGTGTGCCGTGGCCGTGGCAATCCACCATGCCATTGGCGGCGTCGTAGTCCCATCCGTACGGCACGCGCCCCACGAACTCCGAATGTGTCAACCACAGTCCCGTGTCGATGACGTACGCCTTTACCCCAACGCCAGTCGGGCCGTAGCTGTACTTCGAGTCGAGCGGCAACGCGTGCTGGCCGACGCGATCGAGTCCCCACGGCGGGCTCGGCTGATCAGTCGTCACGCTGTACGTCTGGTTCGGTTCGACCGCGACAACGCCAGGCGACTCGCGCAGCTCCTGTAGCCGCGTTGCATCGGCTTCAACCTCGGCTACGTAGAACCCAACCGAAGCCACCTTGTCTGTCTCGAACCCGTCGTCCTCAAGACCGGCTATACCACTTTGCAAACTCAACGCCGATCGGTACTGAACGAGGTAAGTGTCGGCAGGGTCGAGCTCAACGGACGAAGCCGGGCCGAAAACCTCAACGGTTCGCCGATCGCTCGTAGACGAATCGGATGCACCGGCAACTACTTGCGGAAGTTGACACAGAAGCCCCAGAAACGCAGCAACGGCGACAATGCGCGTGCGAAACGAGCGTCGATGTCCCCCGATCATGCGCCCCAACGCTACCGCTTACCTGCGCGGCACGACGTTGAAGCTGGCGAGCGCGGGGCCTTGGTTGCGCACCATCACCGACGTGATGCTCGCCTGATCAACGAAACTGCGCCAGACAATGCCTACGTCGACGCCGAGTGCCCAAGCCATCGCTGCCTTGATCGGCGTGGCGTGCGTGACCACAACAATTTCCTGATCAATTGCAGACACGAGCAGCTCCTCGCAAGCGGCGTGCACCCGGTCGGCCAACATACGCAGCGACTCTCCCCCGGGCGGCGCGAAGTCGGGGTCGGTCATCCACTGGCGAAACAAATCGCGCGGCAACTCCGACATAACGACGCCGTCGAACTCGCCGTAGTCCATCTCCAGCCACCGCTCGTCGAGTTCGAGCTCGGCACCCAACACCGCAGCCGTCTGGCACGCGCGCAACGAGGGCGAACTGATCACGCGATCGACGCGTGGAAGTGCAGCCACAAGAGCCGCTGCCTGGACCTGACCAAGCTCGTCGATTGGCAGATCGAGTCGACCCTGTAGCCGACCGCCAGCGTTGGCCTCAGTGCGGCCGTGCCGAACGAGATGGATCACGCTTGCTAGTCAAGCACGGCCCAGTGCCGTGCTAGGTCCAGTGCCGTGCTAGGTCCAGTGTCGTGCTAGGTCCAGTGTCGTGCTAGCACGGCATTGCATCAGGCGCGTTCGCGCAACGTGCCCGAGCGCACGAACGCGCGCCGCCGCTGCGGATCGGCGAGTTCAAATCGGCGCCACGCCCACCACGCGATACCAGCACCCACGATCTCGAGCGCCAGATTCAACCAGCCGCGCTCAAGCGAAGGCACCCGCGTATGACCCCACGAACCAATAAAGGGCCACCAGAACACTTTTGTCGAAGTGAACGCGCCGTCCCATACAAGGTGCAGCAACATCCCGATCGGCAGACCGAGCAACAGTCGCCGAATCGGCTTGCGACCGGCAGTCACCAACATGACCAACGCCAACGCGCCGACCGTCACGACCAAGCTATGCGCCCACCGCGCATCGCCGAACGGTAGGTCAATGACGTCTGGAAGCAACACACCAACGAACAGCAGTCGATAGTCAAACCGTGGATCAGTAAAGACGAACCACACTGTGGCTAAACCGGTGCCGAGGAACCACAAGAACACTGCGCGTTACCGCACAAGAATGCGACCGCATTGCGGGCACTCAGAAACTTCGCCAGCAGGCGTCGACTTCACACCATCAAGCTCGGCTGGCGACAAGTCCATATGGCAACCGCTGCAGTGCGAGCCTTCCAAGCGGGCAACGCCGATGCCACCGAACTGCGTGCGCACTTGCTGATAGCGAGTCAACTCGTCTGCCGACAGCTGCGCGACTGCTGCTTCGCGGCGACCGGCGAGTTCGACAGCTTCGCCGTCGAGCCCCGACGCGGCCGCGTTCAGCGCAGCCAGCGCTTCGGCCAACTGGGCCTCGCAGCCCTGGAGTTCTGCTTGGCGCGCAGCGAGTTCCGCCTCACCATCGCCCAGCGAATCGAGCGCCGCTAGTTCGTCGTCGTCCAGCCCGCCGCGCTGCGCGTTGATCGTCGCTATCTCGTGCATCAGTGCTTCCGCTTCGCGCGGCGCGATCACAGTCTTCAACTGCGCTTCCAACCGGGCGCGCTTCTTC
>JAYVVU010000320.1:0-3188 GCA_043786755.1 Actinomycetota bacterium | reverse complement strand
CCGCCGCCGTTCGCGCGGCGCTCGACATGATGGACATGGTCGACATGCTCAACGCTGACCGTGTTGCTGCTAAGAAGCCCGACATCAGAATCGGCATTGGCATCTCCACCGGCGACATGGTCGCCGGCTACACAGGCACGCAGCATCGCGCGACCTACACGTGCGTAGGCGACACCGTCAACCGCGCCGCTCGTCTCGAGGCGCACACCAAGGTCGCCCAGCGCTGGGTGCTGATCGACGGCGACGCGCGCGACGAGATCGGCGACGAATTCAAACTCACGCAACTGGAAGACCAAATGTTCAAGGGCAAGTCAGAGTCCGTGCGCGTGTACGCCGTGGATCGCTGATGGCAAGCGACCGCCCACTGCCGCCAGTAAAAGCCGCATTGCGCAACCCGGCGCTGCGCCGCGTGCTCATTGCGTACTTCGCTTCGATCATCTCGGAGTGGGCACTCTGGTGCGGCCTCCTCGTCTACGCCTACGAGCACAGCGGTAAGACAGTCGCCGGACTGGTGAGCGTTGGGCTGTTCCTACCCGGAGCTTTGCTCGCACCGATGGCTGGCGCTGCGGCCGACGGGCCGCGCCCGAATCGAGTGCTGGCATTTGTCTATGTGGGGCAGGCGATCGGCCTATCGACCGCAACTTTGGCCGCTTCCCTTGACGGTCCACTGGTGACAGTCGTTGTGCCGGCAGGCGCGGCCTTGGCGCTCATCACTTACATTCGCCCTTGCTTTTCAGTGGTGATTCCTGGACTCGTCACCTCCACCGGCGAGTTGACAGCCGCCAATCTGCTCGCCGGTTACTGCGATAGCAGTTCGGTGTTGATTGGTCCGTTGGCGGCGAGCGCGCTGATCGCGCTTCACGGGCCAACTCTCGTGCTCGCTGTCTGTGCTGCGCTGACGGTGCTCGGCGCAATTGTCACGATGCCTCTGATCCGTCTCGACCCAGACCCGGCACTCGCACCGCCTTCACATGGCGAACACGCGTCGCGCCTTGGCGCGCTGGTAGACGGCATCCACGCATTGGGCGAGCGCAAAGGCGCGCTGCAGCTGATGTTTGTTCTCGCGGGACAGTATTTGTTGATCGGCGCGCTCGATCTCATCACAGTGGTGCTTGCTGTCGAAGAATTCGACCTCGGCTCGTCCGGGCCTGGCATTCTCGTGGCCGCCTTCGGAGCCGGGGCATTCGCAGGGGGAATTTCGGCCACCGTGTTGATGGCACGCAAACGCTTGGCGCCCGTGCTGTTGTTGGCCGTGACGGTGATGAGCGGGTCATTTGCGCTGCTGGGCGGTGTTGCGACGTTCACCGTCGCCCTGATCGTGCTGCCCGCGGCTGGCCTCAGTCGCGCGTTGCTCGACGTCACCGGACGCATGCTCATGCAGCGGGTCGCCCCGCAGCAGGCGTTGGCATCGATCTTCGCGGTCGGAGAGTCGTTGGCGCTGGTCGGTTGCGCGGCCGGGTGCATCATCGCCCAGATCGCCATCGCGACCTCTGGGGTGCGGTCGGCGCTGCTCGTGATCGGCGCCTTGCTGGCTGTGCTGCTGCTGATCACATCAAAGCGGTTGGCCGAAGTCGATGCATCCGCCGATGCTCCGGTCGTCGCGATTCGTTTGTTGCGCCGAATTCAGTTGTTTGCGCCGCTCCCCGGCCCGGCACTGGAGGGTGTCGCGCGCGCCGCGCAACCTGTGCACTTCAGCGCCGGCCAGGTGATCATCAGCGAAGGCGAATCCGGCAACAGCTACTTCGCCATCGTCACTGGCGAAGTAGCGGTGACAATGGACGGCAAGCCGATTCGCACTATGGAGCGCGGTCAAGGCTTCGGCGAGATCGCATTGCTCGCCGATGTACCCCGCACTGCGACCGTCACGGCCGTCGGCGATGTCGAATTGCTCGAGATCGAGCGTGCACCATTTCTCACCGCAGTCACTGGTCACGATGCTTCCAAGCAAGCGGCATGGGGCGTCGCCCGCAACTGGCATCCGGTGATCGACGCAGTCTCTGCCGCTTCCGACGACTAAGTGAGTCTGAAGACTGCACCCTCGCGAGCAGCGACCACCGACACATCGCTGGCGGCTTTGAATCCGAGTTCAATGGCAGCGACTTCGGTGTCCGTGCGATCGGGGTCGTGATGAAACAACACGACGGTCTTCGCCCTTGCACGTCGCGCCAGCTCAACCGGATAGTCGACAGCGGAGTGTCCGAAGTCGACACGCGCAGGTAGTTCACTCCGCGTGTACTGCGCATCGTGAATGAGCAGGTCAACTCCTTCACACAACGCCAGTGCCGCCTCGTGATACGGACCAAGACCGTCGTCGCCCGGGCCAAGCACGCCCGCCGGACCGTGATCGGAGAGGTACGCGATGCTGCTGGCGCGATCGCTGATGCGATAGCCGAAGGTCCGACCGCCCTTGTGCGGAATCTCGCGAGCAAGCACTGTAAACCCTTCGACGAAATGCTCGCCCTCGTCGATCGCGCTGAACGACCACGAGCCACGCAATTCGTCGGGCCTGATCGGGAACGCGGGTGGCGACATCATCTGGCAGAGCAACTCGAGAGCCGGTACACCTTGCTCGGGTAGCAGAACTTGAGTGCTGGCGTCGGGCCGGTCGCCTGAACGAAAGAACGGGAGACCTTGTACGTGGTCCCAATGCAAGTGACCAAGCAAGATCGTGCCGCAAAACGGCTCGCCTTGCATCAGTCCTGGGATTGCACGCAAGCCGGTGCCAGCATCGAGCAACAGGCGCGGCGCCTCTTCGTCATCGTGGGCAATCGCAACGCACGACGTGTGTCCACCGACCTCAACGAACGCGGCACCCACCGCGGGGGTAGAACCACGCACGCCACAAAGGTGCACTCGCATTGCCGCGACCATACCCCCGTTACGCTGCCGACCGGGATGAACGAATCGAC
This sequence comes from Actinomycetota bacterium, assembly GCA_043786755.1. GTDB lineage: Bacteria > Actinomycetota > Acidimicrobiia > Acidimicrobiales > Ilumatobacteraceae > UBA668. The sequence goes on along the minus strand of JAYVVU010000320.1, from coordinate 279 downwards.
CGACGAGCCCGCCGACATCCGCGTCGACCCGTACCTCGGCACGGTTGTGCACGTCGTCGGCACGCGACAGAAGCGGCCGAATCTGCCAAGCACCGGATGTCCCTTCTGTGTCGGAGGTCGCGAGGCACCCGATCCGTACACGGTTCGGTGGTTTAAGAATCGCTGGCCCGCAATGCCCGACGAGCGCTGCGAAGTGGTGTTGTACACGCCCGAGCACGACGCGACGTTCGCATCACTCGGCGATGCCGGCGCGCGAAGAGTTATCGACTTGTGGGCCGA
>JAYVVU010000319.1:0-3215 GCA_043786755.1 Actinomycetota bacterium | reverse complement strand
AACACGACGTCGACCGCCGCAGTTGGTAAATGCCCTGCCCGAACGGCGAGCACGAACAGATCGATCGCGTCGGGAAGTGCGCGTTCGGCGCGCCGTGCGGCCCGTCTGCGCGACTGTTTCCGTTGCAATGCGACGGAAGCGTCGTTGCGCCTTGAGGCGCGTGGCCGCAGACGCGCCGCGACGACCAAAAGCGCGAGGACTGCGAAGACTCCAGACGTCACGGCATTGCCTTGTCGACGATGCGATGCATCCACCACCAGCCGATGGCGTTCGTCGCCAGCCCGGCCAATGCGGCAATCAATCCGGTCGGACTAGCGATCGCATGGCGAAACGTTGCGCTGGTCGCTGCACTCCATAGTGCGAACACAAGCGGGACGGCGGTGAGCACCTTCGCGCTCAATCGCGCCTGCGCGCTGTGCGCCGCCGCCTCCGCACGCTGCGCCGCGCGTTCGCGGAGTAGTGCCGCCGCGTGATGCAGAGTCGCTGCGATCGGACCGCCGAGTTCCATTGCGGCAGTCACGGATTGCCTCACGATCGCAAGGTCGCGGTCGATACTGCCGTCGGCCGACGTGAAACGCTCGGCGAGCGAAGGGTGCCGCACGCGCGCGAGTGCCAGCGCCGAGACCAGCGAGCTGCCGCTGCGCACCTCGGTGGAGGTCGTGTCGAGGAATGCAGCCCAGTCACTCGCAAAGGGCATGCGCGCTCGGCGTTGGGGGACTCGCAGCGTCGAAACCTCGAACCCGCGAGTGCCCCTCGGCCGTAACACGCGCGCCGTCAACAAAAGGCCAGCGACCAACGCGGCTCCACCTAGCGCAGTACTCATCGACGCCCACGTTGCAGTGCACCAGTGACAACGGACTCGTTGGCCAGCTGCCGGGTCGCAATGACTGGGCCGTTTACATCGGCGACCACTTCCACAACCTCGACAACGGTGCGCGTTCCGTCGGCGCGGCGCGCAACGTGCACCACCGCGTCGATTGCTCGGGCTACGTGGTGTTGCACCGCGACGAGCGGCCAATTGCCGACCTGTTGCAGCACCAGCGAACTCAATCGCGCGAGCGCGTCGGCGGCGCTGTTGGCGTGAACGGTGGCCATTGAGCCGTCGTGACCGGTGTTGAGCGCTTGCAACAGATGCACGGCCTCGTCGCCGCGAATCTCGCCAACAACTAGCCGGTCGGGTCGCAGGCGCAGTGCCGTCCGCAACAGGTGTGCGAGTGTGACCTCACCGACACCATCGGGGGTGGCTTCGCGGGTTTCGAGCCGCACCACGTGAGGATGCGGAAGATGTAGTTCGGCGGTGTCCTCCAACGTGATCACACGCGCGCCCGACTCGATCTCGAGCGCGACTGTATTGAGCAGCGTTGTCTTTCCAGAGGAAGTAGCACCACTCACAACCAAGTTGCACCGGCGCTGCACCAACTCGCGCAGCAACGGCACGATGGCCGGTGAGGCGAAGCGATCGAGACCGAGAGTGCGCTGGTGGAAGCGTCGAATCGTGAGGCATGGACCGTCGACCGCAATTGGTGCGATCACCGCGCAAACGCGCGAACCATCGGGCAGTCGCGCGTCGACCATTGGGTGGGCGCGATCGAGGCGGCGACCGACTGGTGTGAGGATGTGTTCAATCGTCGCTAACAGCGTCGCCGGTCGCATGCGGCCGACGTGAGCGACGACTCCCGCGCGCTCGACCCAGATCTCGCTGCCGGCGTTGACCATCAGCTCGTTGACCGCGGGATCGCGCAACCACCGTTCGAGGCCGCCCAGCGGCGCTTGCTCGGCAACGAGGTCGATCATGCAGCAGCCTGCTTCAGCGCGCGTGTCAGTGCGTGCGCCAATGAGGCAGGCAACCGCGCTGCCAGCAATCCGGCGTCGACTGCTCGCGCGACGGCGGGGTCGTAGTGCAGTCGCGCGACCACGGGCGCACCGACGGCGCGCTCGATGTCGCGCGCACTCAGGGCTCGCCCCGGTTCCCCGATTAGCACGATGCCACTCGGCTGCACGCCTGAGGCAGCGGCCAAACGAAGCGCGAGGTAGCACGGACGCGTGACCAACAGGTTTTGATCTGCGAGGGCGAGCAACTCGGGCGGCGGAATGCCAGTGCCCGCGTCGATCACCGTCGCGTCGTGAGTCAAGGCGTTTGCGAGGTCGGCCCATCGGCCTGCGACCGCGGGCGCGCTACCGCGGGGCAGCAACTGCAACGCGTCGCTGACTGGTACACGCAGCCGTTCGAGCGCCGGCGCATCGGCCGTTGGTGATGCCATCCACTCGCGCACCCCTGGCCCCGCCGGTTCGGCGATGCCAAGCGCGGCCGGTAGATCGCCAGCAAGATCGACCACGGTGGTGGCACCGCGTTGGGAGAGTACGAGCGCGAGCGCAGCGGCAATGACGGTGGTGCCACTGCCGCCCTTCGCGGACCAGCAGAGAAACATGAGCTACCCCCAGAACAACTGGAGTGACGACGGGGGGAGTCGTGGCCGACCATACCGACTGCCGGTGGTCGCACCAACCTCATGGTGAGTTGACGGTGAGCGCTATTCCACTTCGTTGCGGAGTGCTTCGCCGCGAACAAAGCGGCCGAGGTTCTCGGCAAAGATCTCTGCCGCCCGCGCCGTGGCCAATGGCGTGTTGCCGGCGGAGTGCGGGGTGATGATCACGTTCGGCAGATCCCACAGCGGACTTTCCGCGGGAAGTGGTTCGACGACGAATACGTCGAGCGCGGCCCCACCGATGTGGCCGGAGGTCAACGCGGCAACGAGTGCGGGCTCGTCGATCACCTGACCACGACCGACGTTGACGACGTGTGCACCTGCAGGAAGCAGCGCCAACTCTTTCGCACCGATCATGCCCACAGTCTCGGGCGTGCGCGGCGCGGTCAACACCAGCGTGTCGACGATCGGCAGCAACTCGTGCAACCTGTCGGTCGACCAGGTCTCGCATGGCTCGTTGCCGCGCGGTGTGCGTCGCATACCGATAGCCCGCATGCCGAAGTGCTGTGCGAGGCGCGCGACCTCTGCACCAATGCTGCCGAGTCCGACGATCCCAATCGTGCGAGCCTCGACATCGACGACGTCTTGCTCGGCCCATTCGTGCGCCGCCTGCGCGATCGCAAACGATCGTGCGCCACGACACAGGGCGAGTATGTGCATGATCACCGTTTGAGCGATCGGAGTGGCCGACGAGCCCGCGGAGTTGGTCAGTCGAATACCCCGGCGACG
>JAYVVU010000318.1:0-3220 GCA_043786755.1 Actinomycetota bacterium | reverse complement strand
AGCCTCACCGGTGTTTGGTCGCCAGGGTCGCGCACGGTCGCGATGACCGATACGCAGCCGATCGATCGGTATCAGCGATGAGTCGTGACCCGAGAGATCGCGGCGCTATTTCCGTTGTGCTGATGTTTTTGCTCATGATCGCGTTCGCGGGCGCGGGACTTATCGTCGATGGCGGTCGTGCGATGGTCGCCCGACGACACGCATCGAACACGGCGGAAGCCGCAGCGCGCGCGGCTGTGTCGACGGCGACGCCTGTCAGCGGATTCGATCGCGAGACGGCACGCCATGCTGCGATTGAGTACGCCAATCGCGCGGGTGTTGCAACCGCCGACATCGAAGTCGAGGTCGGCGTCGATTTCGTAACCGTGACGGTGACCGAGCGACGATCAACGGTGTTTCTGATTCTTGGTGGTCAAGAGACGATGACAGTGCGCGCGACGGGCACCGCCCGCGTCGCGTACTCCGATTAGGAGTGTGAAAGCGTGATGATGAAACTGCGTCGCGGAACGTTGCGGGTGCTGGCGTCGGCCGCGTTGCTCGGCGTGATGGTCGGTGTTCCCGTCGCGTTGAGAAAGCTGGTCGGGTTCCCGTTACCCAGCGCGTCGCAGTTACGCGATGCATGGCGACACAACTCCGTCGACGCCGACCTCGTTCTTGCGATCGGCGCCGCGATCTTCACCGCCCTTTGGTTGTGGTTCGTGCTCACAGCGCTTGCTGAATTGCTGCACGTCATCAAGTGTCGCTTCGGTGGGCCGTCGGCCGTCCTGCGACCGCTGCAATCCGGACCCGATCGATGGATCCGCCAACTGATGCGTTTCGTCGCGTTCTCTTCTGTGACGGCAACGGCGGCTCTCGGCAGTGTGTTGCCCAGCACGAGAATTGTGGCTGCGGCCAGCTACTCGACTAATGCTCCGACTGCTGCAACGCACCAGGTTGTTGCTGGCGACTGCTACTGGGACATCGCCGATAGCCAACTCTCCGCTTCCTTGCAGCGCGAGCCGACACCTCGTGAGGTCTTGGACTACACGCGCGAGCTGGTGGAGATCAATCATCCGTTGCTGGGTCATCGCGATCCCAACATGCTGTGGCCGGGCGAGGCGATCGTGCTCAGCGGTGCGCCGCTTGTCAAACCTCCGACTATTGAGCCAATCGTCCACGACCCGATCGCGCTCGATCCCGTCGTCACGGAGCCCGTCGTAGTCGACTCGGCGATTATCGAGCCCGATGCCGTCGCATCGTCGACAGGCTCCGAGGGGCCGTCTGCACTGTCTTCCTACGTTGCGGGACTCGGGACAGCGCTACTGCTGTCCGCCGGTGCGGTCGGCATGCTCGAATCGCGCCGTCGCCGTCAATGGCGCGCGGCAATCGTGGGAACCCGCTTGGCGACGCCAACTGCGGCGGAGGCCCGAACCGAGATGGTGCTGCGCGCGCTGGCCGGGCCAGAGCGACTCGTGAGGCTCGACGTGGCGTTGCGCGCCGCCGCCGCCGACCTTGCAGCGCAGGGTGCACTCGTTCTTGCTGCGGTACTCGGCGACCTCGGCGATGTCACGTTGTTCTTGCGCGGCTCGGCCACGCCGACTGACGACGCGTGGCAACTCGACCTGCACGCCAACACCTGGCGACTGTCGGCCGCGACAACGCTGGAGAGCTTGACGGTGCGCGCACGTCTATGCGCGCAGCCGTGCCCCGCACTCGTGCATCTCGGCGGTGTGGCGACTGGCGGCGAGCTCTTCATCGACCTTGAAGCTGTGGGAGCGCTGTCGGTCGTATCTCCACACTCCTCGGCGATTCTGCGTCACGCAGCAGCCTCATTGGCGGTCTCGCCGTTTCTCGAAACAGTGCACATGTTCACGGTCGGCGTCGGCGATGCGGCACTCGACACCGAAGGCGTCGAACAGGTCGACTCGCTGGACGCAGCTCTTGACGCGGCGACGATGGCCTTGGGGAGCACCATGACCGCCAGCCGCGCCACGTCGACGTTCGGGTTGCGCGTGACTGGTGTTGGTGGCGAAGCGTGGGAGCCGGCAATCGTCATTGCGGCAGGCCCACACGAAGCGGGTGAACTGTCGCATCTTGCGACTCTGTGCGCACCTGGACGCGGGTTGGCAGCGATGGTCGACGTCGCGGTGCCCGGCATTGGTTGGCAAGTACGTGCCGAGGACGACTTCCACATCGTTGAGCCGCTCGGACTTCGGCTGTCTCCAGTGGGCTGCACCGCCATCGACGTTGCAGCAGTAAGTGAACTCTTGCAGTCGGCGACAGTCGCACCGGTCGTCGAGCGCGTCGAGTCACGTCGCCTCGATCCGTCGGCGCGATTCGTCGAGCCCGACTGGGCGCTCATGGTGCGCGTGCTTGGGCAAGTGGAAGTTGCTGCGCGCGACGGACGCGCGGCAGGCTTCGAACGATCCAAGGCACTTGAGCTGGTGGTGTGGCTGAGCCAGCATCGTCGACGTCCCACACGGAACGCGGCACGCACGGCGTTGTGGGATCTGAATGTTCGCGACGCCACTTTTGCAAACGTCGTCAGCGATGCGCGCCGCGCGCTTGCTCGAACTGTTGCGCCGCCCGATGGCGAGGAGTGGGTTGCCCGCACGCTGACCGAGGATCTGCCGCTTCACGCGGGAGTTGTCACCGACGCCGAGCTACTCAGCTCGCGCGTTGAGCACGCTCGTGGGTTGCCTGCGCTAGACGCAATCGAGGTTCTGCGTCCTGGATTGGAACTCGTCAGCGGCATGCCGTTTGCTGGTACGGGATACTTGTGGCCCGACGCGGAAGGCATCACGTCATCGCTCGTGTTGCTCGCAACTGGTGCGGCGATCGAGTTGGCGAATCACTACTTGTCGCTCGGCGATGTTGAGGGCGTGTTCTGGGCAACGGGCCAAGGGCTGCAAGTGCTGGCTGGCCACGAAGAATTGATTGCATTGCGAATGCGCTCGCAAGCTCGCAACGGCGATCTCGCCGGTGTTCGTCACGAGTGGGAGAGCTACGAGCGCGCCTTGGTCGCCGATCCGTGGGCCGCAGCGGAACCATCGCCAAAGTTGGTTGCCCTTCGACGAGAGTTGCTGACCCCGGAGTTCGCACAAGCCGGCGGCTAACTAACCCGGTTTGTGTCGCGGCCGTGCCTCGTTGGAGTTCGGTCAAGCCGCGACACAAACCGGAGATTTGTCGGGCTACTGCTTGAGGTACAGCCCGCCCAGAAAGCGGAAGCCGATGATCTTGT
>JAYVVU010000317.1:0-3224 GCA_043786755.1 Actinomycetota bacterium | reverse complement strand
TTGAACTGATGGCGGTGTCTGCCGTCACGGGCTAGCCGACCTTCAACCAAGCAGTGGGTGACCTTGACTCTGTTAGGCCGTCTTGATTAACTCAGGTGCGATCGGCGGCAATGCGGCCGTGATCGGTGACATCTTCGGGTACGTCGGTCCTTAACTTCGTAGGGCCTCCGCGACTGCCTCGCGAAGGCCCTTGCTGAAGTTCTCACTCGAGTAGTTGCCCGCGCGCTGCTGCGCGCTTGCTGACATGGTGGCCAGCCGCTGTGGGTCGGCGATCAACTCGCGTGTGAAGTGCACTAGCTCGTCTGGCGTATGCCAGTGGAAGCCGTCGACGCCGTGGCGCACGATCTCTGCCGGGCCGGCCTCGCCGAACACAACTGGCGCCGCGCCGGCGGCCATCGCCTCGACGACCGCGATGCCAAAGTGTTCGAAGCGTTCCGGGTGCGTCTTCGAATCTTCGCCGAACCCGCCGCCGTGCCAGAAGATGGTGGCCGCGGCGAGTGTTTCGCGCACCAACGATCGCGGCGCGTTGAAGTGCACGCCGACGTTGTGGCCGATCGCGCCGCGCCGAACGCTGAGCGCATAGTCGCGACTGCTTGCATCGGCGCCGCCGACGAACTCCAACCGCCATCCGTCGGTGCCGTGCTTCTCGAGTTCGATGAATGCGTGTAGTAGGTCGAGTTGCTTCTTGCAGTGGCCGAACTTCGGATCGAAGAAGCGACCGATCGAAGCAATCGTGTGCGTCTTCTCGCCGGGCAACACTTCGGGCCGCACGGGCGGATACAGCACCACCGACGGCACCTTCCACATACGCGTCACCCAACCGGCTGTGAACGTTGAGTTCGAGAGAAATGTCGTGTAGCTCTGTGCCCAATCGGTGCGCACCGTGCGGCGCTCGAGCCCAACGTGAACTGCCTTGAGCTTCCCGTGCTTGACGCGACTGGTGAGCTTCGCCATGCCGCGCGCTGCCACCTCGCTGACGCGGTGGCGACCGGTAGTCGGTGGGCCAGGAAAGTGCACGTAGTACACGCCGACCGGCGCCAAGTTCTTGGCCGCGCTGCGATACGTCGTGTTGATGAACACATTGAAGTCGGCGCTCGCCAGCGAGGCCGTGGCATCGTCGACCACGCGTAGATAGCCGCAGCCGCCCAAGTCGACGCCGAGTCGCGCGATCATGGCCTCGATGTCGATCGGCTCGGGGCCGAGCAGCACTACCTCGTGATCGTCGGCGAAGGCTTTCGCGATTGCGCCGGCAACTTGCTCGCCGCCGCCGTAGGTGCTCCAGTAGAGATTGAAGACGGCGATTCGTTTGCGCTCGGTCGGGTCGGTCACTTGACGACCTCCCACGACATCAGCGATTGGCGATCGACAACTGGCTTGGCGCGTCGGCGATCGCGCAGCATCGGGCGCAACAACCGGAAGTAGCTGACGAGCACACGACGGCGATGCGCCGACTGATGCCGCTCGGGCATCTGCAAACGCAGCGGACGCATGACGTACGCCGAGATCGTTCCGCGAACGAACCGTTTGGTCTCACCGAGGCCGGCACGTAACGCTTGCTTCGCCGGTGCGTTCTTGGCGAGCACGAGTAGTCGATTTCGCTCGGTATAGAACCGAAAGGTCGGCGACCCAACGCCCGACGACTGCGCGTGCCGGTGACGCACGACCGACTTCGGCTCGTACATGTAGCGCCAGCCCTGCAGGCGGCCACGCCACGACAGATCGGTGTCTTCGTAGTACAGGAACAAACGCTCGTCGAACAACCCGACTTGGTCGAGATACGCGCGCTTCAGCAGCACAGCTCCGCCGCACCAGGCAAAAACCTCTGTCGGTTCTTCGAACTGTCCACGATCGCGTTCCAGAAAACCACGGTCGCCGCCGAACCCACCGCGGTACAGGTTGCTGCCAACGTTGTTGATCACGTCGAACGGTTCGCCGCCGACGCGTAAATCGACCCACGTGCGATCGGCGGTTAACGGATGCTGCTGCTCTTCCGCCTCGGTAGTGAGCACGACGCGACGCGGTTCCAATGGGCTACTGACGCGTAGCGAGATCACCGAGGGCAACGGTTGCCCTGGCTCGACGGCGATGCGAATGGAGGCGCGCTCGCGACTCCAGCGCGCCATTTCGTCGCCAGCATCGCTATCGGGCGCTTCGGCGCCGAAGAAGCCTTCGTCGAACGACACGCGTTGGTCGGCACGGATGCCATCGATGCGAACCGCCGAGACGTGAATGCCTTGCTTGCGCGTGTCGCTGCGACTGACCTGCGCTGCATCGGGCACGGTCACCTCGACGTTCAAGTACCGATCGGCGAAAAGCATCTTCGCGCACGCCGCGCCGATGTCGTCGGCCGATTCGACGGCCGCAACAAGCGGTCGCAACCAATTGCGGTCGACCGTTGCATCGTTGTTGACCAGGGCGGTGTATTGCTGCTCGCCCGGCAAACGCATGCCGAGGTTGCAGCCGCCCGCGAAACCCAAGTTCTCGAACGGCTCGAGCAGTCGAACGCCTGGGTAGTCGGCCCTCACGCGCTCGGCGACGTGGTCGAGCGAGCCGTTGTCGACGAGCACGATCTCTAACTTGTCGGCGGGCCAATCGGTGGCGAGCAGCGAATTGAGGCAATCGAGCGTCATCTGCCCACCGTCGAAGTTCAGCACGACCACGCGTACGAGTGGTGTGGTCACGACAGGAGTGGTCACGACAGGAGTGGTCACGACAACACCGGCAGTGTGATGATCTCGTCGAATTGTGATTCGTGCACGTAACGACCAAGGGCGCGTGCTGGAAACCGCAACGGGCCGGCGTGTGTCGGCATGTCGTTGGTGGCGTCATTGAAGACGAGCATGGTGACCTCGCCGCGCTCGCTCACGCGGTGGGCGAACTCGATGTTGGCGCGACCTTCGGCAGAGTCGTCGAAGCGACCGGTCAACGCGATGCGGTGCGGAACCGGGCGGAGAGTTCGGTGCTGACGAGGGCCGAGCTGCTCGAGCGAGTCGACGACAGCGCGTGCCGTGTTCGCCCACGTCCAGCGTTGCGCGGCCCGTTCGGCCGCGGCCAGCAACACTTTGCGGTGATCGGCGTCGGTGAGTGCGTTCGTCAGTGCCGCGCCGATTGAGGTGGCGTCGAAAGGATCGAACTGCGCTGCTGGTTCGGCGAGCACTTCTGGCAACGCCGACAGGTTTGATGTCAACACTGGGCAACCACACGCGGCGGCTTCCAGCACGGGC
>JAYVVU010000316.1:0-7463 GCA_043786755.1 Actinomycetota bacterium | reverse complement strand
AGATAAGTGCCGCGGCCGTTGCTGCCGACGCGCACGACTTCATCATCGGACTTCCCGACGGCTACGAGACACGTGTTGGCCGACGCGACACAATCCTCACCGGTGGCCAACGACAACGGATCGCAATCGCCCGCGCGTTCCTGACCGATTCGCCGATCCTCGTGCTTGACGAGCCGCTTAGCGTTCTTGACCTTCTCAGCGATGACCCGATTCTGCCCACGCTTCGTCGCCTGATGTCGGGCAGAGCAACGCTGGTGATCTCACACCATCTTGAACTCGCCAAGCTCAGCGACGTTGTTCATGTTCTGCACCAGGGCCGCATTGTCGAATCCGGGCCACACGACTGGCTCATCGCCAACGGCGAGATCTATCGCGAACTTCACCGCAGTCGCCTGTCTCATCCCGAAACTGAAGTTCTAGAACGACGACTGGAGCTTGTATGAACACGTCGCTGGCCCGTGGCATCGACTCCGACGACGAACGGATTCGCATCTTGGCGGACGCACCGGACTTCCCCGGTCTCACAATTCTGGGCCTGCTTTCGCATGGCGACGACCTCGACGTATTCGATGTCTGGTGCTCGTCACGGCGTTCTCGGTGTGTGTTGAAGGTCGTACGCGCCGACCGGATGGACAACCGCGGAGTGATGGTGCGATTCCACCGAGAAGCCACACTCGTCATGGAACTATCGCATCCGAACATTGTTCGCGGGTATGCGACAGGCGACTCGCCGTTGCCGTACTTGCTACAGGAGACGCTCACCGGCCACACATTGGCTGGGCTGACGAGTCGGCGCCGAGGACTCACCCGTCTAGACGTGCTGAATCTTGGCGACCAGCTCAGCGCCGCACTGGCTTACCTACACGACTACGGCTTCTTGCATCTAGACCTGAAGCCGTCCAACATCATTGTCGAGTCAGGCAGAGTGAAGCTGATCGACTTCAGCCTGGCGCACAGCCCTGGCAAGGGCCCTGCGGGATGGGGAACGCCCAACTACCTCGCTCCCGAACAGGACAATGGTGACGACTTCACCGCCGCTACCGATGTGTGGGGCCTTGGCATGGTCCTCAAAGAGGCGTCGCCGCGGCGGATGCCTGCCGCGTTCCGCACAATGGTCGCTCAGTGTCTACGCCCACTCGCCGAAGAACGTCCCTCGCTCGCCGAGGTGCGCCGCGTCATCACCGAGGGCCTGGACATGCCCAACGTCGGAGAGCAACGGTCAGACCTCGTCGAGGAAACACTCAGCGCAGTCGGCGTTTAGCCCGATGCTCAGTCCCGCACCTCGCTAGTTGCCGGGAGAACGCCGCTCAACGCGCAGCACGCAGTGCAGGTCGTCGTCGGGCAACGCGATCACCGTGTTGAACTCGCCGGTCCCGCCGCCGGCAACCCCAAGCACCTCGGTCTCGACCAACGCTCGCGTCGTCGATACACCGTTGAGCAGGCTGATGAAGATGCGATAGTCGACGGAACTTATGGTCGGATTGGATACGACCCCGATAACTCGCCAACCGCCTGCCTCTGGTGAACAAGTGTGGGCGGTGACGTCAGCGAGAGCGCCGACGAATTCTCCAGACGCCGCGGGATGAACAACATCTGTGATGTCAGCGACCGTCGTCGCGGTTGGGTCCGCCCCCACGATCCCGGAGGTTTCGCCCTCTGTCACCACCGAGTCGCTGTCGTTCCTCGACTCGCCAGCGCACGCGGCAAACAGCATCAACGCAGTCGTCATAAGCGCACTCCGCACGAGCTTCATCACAGCGGCGGCAACACTAGATAAAACTGTCTACGGCGTCGCGACATTGCCAGCAAGAGCAGGCCACTGCCGAGCAATGCGCCGACGAACCTCATTGACTCGAAGACGTCGCCACCCGTGCGCGGGATGCCCGGAGAGGTCGCGCCGGGCACGATCACTACGTTGGACGTGCCCGACACGTTGAGCACCCCGGCACCGGCCGCGACATAGGCGGTGTTGCTCACCGACAAAGCAGTCATGTCAGCCTGGGTCACGGTGTGTACTGCACCACAGCTCATCGATTGCCCGGGCGCAAGTGTCACCGGTGCGGTTGGTGTACAGGTCCCGATGACCGCGTTCGGGTCCGTGATTGAGACGTTGGTCAGGGTGACGTTGCCCGAATTGAGCGCAGTAATCGTGAATGGAATCTGCTGGCCAACGAACGTAAAGACTGTCGCAGTTGTCGCCTTCGTGATCGTGACCGCTGGCGATTGCGCTGCAGGCACCGTAACAACATTGCTGTCGTCGTTGACTGGCGCGCCTTGCGGCGGCGTACCACTTACAGCTGCAATATTGTCGAACGAACCATGATCGAGATCCGCTTGCGTAACTGTGTGGCTAGCGGTGCAGCCGAGGGATTGACCCGGCGCCAGTGTGGCCGGAGTCCCGGGCGTGCAAGTTCCGAGTACTGCCGTTGCGTCACTGATGGTCACGTTCGTCAGCGTGACGTTGCCGGTGTTGGTCGCCGTCAGCGTGAAGTTCAGAATCTGGCCGACCGCGGTGTACTGGGTAGCAGTCGTGCTCTTGACAATGGTGATCCCAGGACCTGACGGTACGGCGACTGTCGTCGAATCCGCGTCGGTGACCGGCGGCCCGCTCGGCGGAGTACCCGACGCGGTCGCGGTATTCACGATCGAACCAGCGTCGACGTCAGCCTGCGCCACGGTGTACGTCGCCGTGCAAGTCGTCGATGCCGACGGCGCCAACGTGCTCAGCGGACAAGTCACCGCCGACAAACCAGGCAACGGATCAGATACAGCGATCGCGGTCAACGTCACATTGCCTGTGTTCGTCACCAAGAACGAATACGTCACCACCTCACCCACCGCCGACACCGTGTTCGGCGACGCCGACTTCACTACCGAAATCGACGCCGCAGGGGTCGCGGTAACTGTCGCCGAATCCACGTCTGTCACGGCAGGCCCGCTCGGCGGAGTACCCGACGCGGTCGCGGTGTTCACGATCGAACCAGCGTCAACATCAGCCTGCGTCACCGTGTAGGTCGCGGTACAGGTCGTTGACGCCGACGGCGCCAACGTGATCTGCGGGCACGACACCGCCGACAAACCAGGCAACGGATCAGACACCGCAACCGCCGTCAACGTCACATTGCCTGTGTTCGTCACCAAGAACGAATACGTCACCACCTCACCCACCGCCGACACCGTGTTCGGCGACGCCGACTTGGCTATCGAAATCGACGCCGCGGGGGTCGCGGTAACTGTCGCCGAATCCACGTCTGTCACGGCAGGCCCGCTCGGCGGAGTACCCGACGCGGTCGCAGTGTTCGCGATCGAACCAGCGTCGACGTCAGCTTGCGTGACCGTGTAGGTCGCGGTACAGGTCGTTGACGCCGAGGGTGCCAGCGAGTTCAGCGGACACGACACCGCCGACAAACCGGGCAACGGATCAGACACCGCAACCGCCGTCAACGTCACATTGCCTATGTTCGTCACCAAGAACGAATACGTCACCACCTCACCCACCGCCGACACCGTGTTCGGCGACGCCGACTTTGCTATCGAAATCGACGCCGCAGGGGTCGCCGTCACAGTTGTAGAGGAAGTCCCTGTCACTGGCGGACCACTAGGGGGCGATCCGGAAGTGGTCGCCGTGTTGGCAATCGAGCCAACGTCAACATCCGCTTGCGTCACCGTGTAGGTCGCGGTGCACGTCATCGATGCCGTCGAAGCCAGCGTGTTCTGCGGACACGACACAGCCGACAAACCAGACAACGGATCGCTCACATCCACCGCCGTCAACGCGACGTTGCCCGTGTTCGTCACTAAGAACGAATACGTCACCACCTCACCCGCAGCCGACACCGTGTTCGGCGACGCCGACTTTGCTACCGAAATCGAGGGGGTTGAAGGCTCGACGACCACACTCTGCCCGCCGAAAGCGAACCTGCCACAGGTGTCGACGACGGAAAGGGAGAGATTGCAGTCAAGTTGATCGGCTGAGTTCGGAGCCGTGAATGTTGTGGTTGCCGATGAAGCATCGGCGAAGCCGCCGCCGGCAACAACGACATCATTGGAATCGACACACCGGGCGGTCCAGGTGTACGCGTAGGTCCCCGATCCCCCCGTCGCGCTGCCCGCTACCGGGATTGTGCTGCCACTGGCGACGCTTGCGCCGGCTACGGGCTGCGTGACGGCGACCTGCGGCGACCTATTCACGCCGCTGAGAAGTTGCATGTTAAAGAAGGCGCGTATCGCGGCCGCATCGTCGACCGATCCTTTGCCGATGTCGTGGCCACCCTCGTACATAACGAGACCGTTGTTCGGATCACCAAACGCAGGGCCGTAAACGACCGATGCTGCCGGACCCAGGGAGTCCACCGGCAGCACCGTGTTGGTCAGTGGGTACACGTTGGCTTGAGTCGGGTCGTATTCCAGGATTTGCGTTTGCGGGAGCCAGTGCGAGGCATCGGCCAGGTTGGCTGGCCAGGTCGTACGTGCGGCACCCGTGGACGGATTGGTTCCGTAGCCCGGCATGAAGATCTGTTCTGAACCGTTCTGGTGGGCCAGGTCGGTACGGCCTCGGAACTGTGCAACGGGGTCACCGCTGACCACGGGGTCAAGGTCGTAGACCCCGTAGGTCGGTGTGTAGTACTCCTTGTTGTCGGTCGCGAGCTTGTAGAAGCTGTAGGGCGCGGAGCCGTCGGCATGGTCCCCATAATCCATCAGGCCGTCGGTGGTGAGAAAGTTCAGGTACAACGGCTGAGTGGGTGAGTCGTTTACTCGGATACCTTCAAGCACGCTGACCGCATGGCAGCCAGCCCACAAGTACCCGCCCTGTTCGACGAACGGACGCAGGTTGGCGTGCGTTGCATAGGTCGGGTCGGCGTGCGGCATGACGTAGAAGTCATCGCATGGCGTCAACTCCGCGGGAGCGGCAACTCGGTACGCCGGCGGATTTGACGGATCGTTGAGCGACCCCTGCGGAATACCGGCGAGATCGAAGAACCCGCTTGAGATCGATGTGTTTTGATCGTTCAACACAGTCCGCGGCCAACCCGTGATCGTGTTGAAGACATCGACCGTTGTTGGCAGCGCTTGTGTGCAACCCTGCAATTGGCCAACGAGCGGTGTGGGATCGTACCCAAGGATCTGCCCGTCGGCCTGGGTAACGCCGCTGATCGTGCCCGGTTGCGGATAACCCCCGTTGTTGGCGCGGAAAGTGTCGACGACGCCCTTCGCCTGACTCACAAATTCCTTAGGGATCACATACGCACCGGTGGTGATCGCACGGGCTGAGTACTGCGCGCCCGCCGAATCGCAGTCGTACACGAAGTCAGTACCGACGTTGCCGAGTGTCTGGTCGATGCCGCCAGCATTGACATCAATCCCAGGTGCGGTCTTGCTGGGGTTGATGACCCACACAACTGGAATATGTGCCTTCACTAACGAGTAGATCAATCCGTACGGCTTTAGGGCCTGACCATTCGTTTGTTTAGTGGCGGCGCCGGTAACGACACCAGCGTCAATGACATATGCCCCGGGAGCCAAAACAAGTGAAGTCGAGTTGCCCGGATCAGGGTTCGGGTAGCCGCTGCCCCGCGCTGGCAACGCCGTCGCGAGGAACGACGCGAAGGCAACGAGAACGGCCACCATGACCGGTCGGCCAAGGATCATCGCCCCGCCCCTACGACGCCCAACAGCGCTGCACCACATGCCGTTCATCACAGTGGGGGCAAGACCAGATAGAACTGGCGCCGACGCTTGGAGATGAAGAGCAGCGCAACACCGCTGAGCGACAGCACGCCAACCATCTTCAACGGCGAAGTGGAGTCCCAGCCCGTGCGAGGAATGATGGGCGGCACTGATCCCGGCACGAGCACGATGTTGGAGCTTCCAGAGACATCGAGCACTCCTGATTCAGCAGCGACAAACGCCGTGTTGGAAATCGACAGTGCGGTGAGGTCGGCCTGCGTAACCGTGTGCACCGCTGCGCAGCTCATCGATTGCGTTGGCGCCAGCGTCACCGGCGCGCTTGGCGTACAGGCACCCATCACAGCATTCGGGTCGGTGATCACAACGTTGGTGAGCGTCACGTTGCCGTTGTTCACCACCGTGATCGTGAAAGGAATCTGCTGACCGACTGCGTTGAAGCCCGTTGACGTTGTCGCCTTCGTGATCGAGACCGATGGGCCCTTCGCCGCGGTCACTGTCGCCGAACCCGTGTCGGTCACCGGCGGACCAACCGGCGGTGTGCCCGTCGCGGTCGCAGTGTTCGCGATCGAACCAGCATCAACGTCGGACTGCCGCACTGTGTAGGTCGCGGTGCACGTCGTGAACGCTGCGGGGGTCAGCGTCGACAACGAGCACGTCACAGCCGACAAGCCGGGCAGCGGGTCACTGACGGCGACCGATGTCAACGTGACGTTGCCGGTGTTGGTGACCAAGAACGAATAGGTGACGGACTGGCCCGCGGCCGACACGGAGGTCGGCAACGCCGTCTTGACCACGTCGATCGACGGAGTCGGTGGCGGCGGTGGAGGCAAGCACGCTGCGTTGTCGCCCGGCGTTGCATCACCAGATGCGAGGTCGATCTCGTTGTACAGACCGCTGCCGGGGCTTCCCGAGCATGTGGTCGCGGCCGTATAGGCGGCGAAGGTGAACGAGATGGTCACGACGTAGGTGTGCGTCGTGTTGTTAGAGATTGTCGACCCGGCTGGGGCAAGCGTGTACGGGCCAGTGCCGACGGCGGAACCGCCGCCCGGTGCGCCGGGGCCGGATGTCGTCCAGCTCGCTCCCGTCGCAATCAGGTTGGCATCGAACGAGGGAGTGTCGACGAGCGGACCGTATGTCGTCGGCGCGATGCCGCCGTTGGTAACGGTCACCGAATAGGAAGCGTGAAACACACCCGCACCATCGGGACCTGAAACGGAACCGGCGGTTTTCGTCGCTGACACATCGGGAAGCCCCGTGTTGGTATAGGTACACACGATGTTCTCGCCGTCGTCGCCAGCCACGATGTCGAGACCATTCGACGGGTCGCCGTCGGTGACATTGGTGCATGAAAGGTCGGTCGAGTAGCTGCCGGCATTGCCAACGTCGAACGTCTCAGTGAAGTCGAGGGTCTCCCCGGCGTAGACGGTGACGGCCAGCCCGAAGTCGGTCTCGCTCGTCGTGTCGGCAACGGCGACGACACCCGGATTGTTGGTGCCGCCCGTCGAACTGATCGTCACCTGGTTACCAACCTCGCCGTTGACCCACACCTTGTCGACTCGCACCTGCGCGCTATTGCGCTGATTGACGAAGGTGCACACGAGATCGGCGCCGCCGACAATCTCGCTCGAAGCAATGGTCAACACACCGCCGACCAATTGTGCTTGGACCGGCGTGTTGCTCTCATCGACGCAGGTGGCCGACATCAGGTTGTAGTTCGTTGGGATGGTTTGGGTGATCGAGGTCGACGTGTTCAACGCCGTCAACGTGTACACGCC
>JAYVVU010000315.1:0-3241 GCA_043786755.1 Actinomycetota bacterium | reverse complement strand
CCCGCGTGTTGTCGCCGAAGCCCATCCCCTCGGCCATGCCGGCGGCGATCGCGATCACGTTCTTGACGACACCACTGAGCTCGCAACCAACGATGTCGCTGTTCGTGTACACACGCAGCGATGGGCGACTGAAGATGCGTTGCAGCTCGGTCGCAATGTCGAACTCGTCGATGGCGACGACGCTTGCGGCCGGTTGCCCGCTGAGAATCTCCTTGGCGAGATTCGGCCCGGTCAACACCGCCACCGGATGGCCGGGCATCTCGTCGCGAATCACTTCGCTCATGCGTTTCAGCGAGTTGCGCTCCAACCCCTTAGTCAGGCTGACCACCGGCACCCACGCGCGAACGTGTTCCGCGGCCGCGGCTGCGACGTCGCGGAAACCGTGCGATGGAACCGCCATCACCACTACGTCAGCGCCCGCCACGGCTTCGGCCAGCGACGAAGTCGCACGCAACTCGTCGGGCAACGTGAACTGCGCGAGGTAGTCGCTGTTGACATGGCGGGTGTTGATCTCGTCGGCCAACTTTTCGCGCCGAGCCCACAGCACCGTCGGCGTATTGACCGCGGCAAGCGCAGCGACGGTCGTTCCCCACGAACCGCCCCCAATCACCGCCACCTTCATCGTCACGCCGCACAGCGTACGCCCCTCCGTTCGAGACCCCAGTGTTCACGACGGTAGGTGCACGACGGGGCGTACGATGCGAGCGTGAAGGGCCGCCAAAGCCACGCCGTGCTCGTACCGGTCAAGGCGTTCGCCGACGCTAAGGCCCGACTGTCGTCGGTGCTCGCGCCCGATCAACGTAATGCGCTGGCCAGGTGGACTGCCGATCGTGTCGTTGCCGCCGCGGGCGAGTTGCCCGTGTACGTCGCGTGCGACGACGGCGAAGTCGCCAAGTGGGCCGTCGACCGTGGTGCGGTCGTGCTGTGGCATCCAGGTGCAGGCCTCAACGGCGCCGTGTTGCGCAGCGTCGAACAGCTCGCCGCCGAGGGCGTCACCCATGTAGTGGTTGCTCACGGCGACCTTCCGCTCGCGCACGATCTTGCTGGCCTCATCGTGCCGGGCGCCATCACGCTGGTTCCGGATGCACACCGCGACGGCACCAACGTCGTGGCCGTGCCAACCGACATTGGCTTCGCCTTTAGCTACGGCGCGAGTTCGTTCGAGCGACACCTCGCGCTTGCCCTCGACAGTGGCCGACGCACGATTGTCCGGCGCGACCCTCAGCTTGCTCGCGACATCGACACGCCCGAAGACCTGGCGCACCCGCTCGTCGAGGAGGTGCTTCCAGCTTGGCTGCAAACGAACCCGGTCAGCCCGACCCAGCGCGGTCGGTGATCAGCCGCAACCTCACCGCGCCGGCTTCCGCGCTGGCGATCGGAGCCCACCCCGACGATGTCGAGTTCGGCTGCGGCGCGACTCTCGCCAAGTGGGCCGTGGCCGGCTGCCAGGTGCACCACCTCATCCTCACCGACGGCTCCAAAGGCACTTGGAATCCGAATGCCGATGTGGCGGCGCTGGTCGCCACGCGCCAACGCGAACAACGCGAGGCAGCGCGGCGCTTGAGCGGCGCGAATGCCGGCACGGTGACGTTTCTCGAGCAGGTCGACGGCGAGCTCGAAAGCGGTTTGGCGATGCGCGGCGAAGTCGCCCGCGTGATCCGCACGGTCAAGCCGCAGGTGATCCTCGGCCACGACCCGTGGAAGCGCTATCGACTGCATCCCGACCATCGCCACGCCGGACTGTTGGCGTGCGAGGGAATCGTTGCCGCCCGTGATCCGCACTTCTTCAAAGAACAGCAACTGGCACCACATCGCCCTGAAGTGTTGCTGTTGTGGGAGGCCGACGAGCCCGACCATGTCGAGGACGTCGCCGGTTGGGTCGACATGAAGTTGACTGCGCTCGAAGCGCACGAGAGTCAGTTCGAGAGCACGATGAAAGCCGTCGACAACGATCAGCTCGAGACGTTCCGCGCTCGCATTCGATCGCGCCTCGCCGACCTCGGTGCGCCGCACGACATGGCGGCGGCAGAGATCTTCAAACGAATCAGCGACCTCTAGACGGCACGCGCACTCAGCTTCGAAACTGACCCGGCTCCCTGCCGTTGCCGGGTTCGCCGGCGAATGCCTGCGCGATGTTCATCCACTCGATTGCGCCCGCGCCATGGATCTGTAGTGACGTGTCGCTGAGGTGCCGGCGTTGGGTGACGGCAAGGCAGAAGTCGAGCGCAGTGCCGCGAACCGAGTCGGTCCCCTGCGCGTCCCATTCCCAAGTCGATCCGTCGGGCGCGGTGAGTTCGACGTGGACCGGCGCATCCGGCAGCGCCAATCCGTTGATCAGGTAGCTGAAGGGACGCGCACGCACTCCGATGTGGGCGACGTGCTTCAGCCGCGCCGTCGGCACGCGCGTGGCGCCGAGCGCATCAGCGACATCTTGCCCATGCGCCCACGCCTCCATCAGTCGGGCGGTGATGAACGACCGCGCTCCCATCGCCGGGCCGTACCACGGGATGCGCGCCGACGGATCGACCGTTCGCGCCAGGCGCAGCAGCGCCACGCGATCTTCTCGCCAGGCGGCCAGCATCTGCTGACCAGTCATTGATCGCCCGGGCAGCACCGAGGCAGCCGTTCCACCAGCCGCGATCAGTTCCTCGGTGTCGGCGGCGAACTCGTCGGGATCGCGCAGCGCCATCGCGGCGCGCTGATCGAAGAACCACAGATGGCTGATCTGATCGCGAATCGACCAATCTGTCGCCGGCGTCGGCAGCGACCAGTCGTCCTCGCTGAGGGGCGCGACCAACTCGTCAAGCGACTGATGCTCGGCATCCAGGTCGTCACAGATCGCTTCCATCACACCTCATTATCTAGTCGCGCCAAAAATGCAAACGGGGGGCCGAAGCCCCCCGTTCGCTACGAGCGTTAGCTCATGCCTTCTTCTTGGCTGCTGCCTTCTTCTTCGCAGGAGCCTTCTTCTTTGCAGCCTTCTTCTTGGCCGGAGCCTTCTTCTTAGCTGCCTTCTTCTTGGCCGGAGCCTTCTTCTTTGCAGCCTTCTTCTTGGCCGGAGCCTTCTTCTTTGCTGCCTTCTTCTTGGCCGGAGCGGCCTTCTTGGCAGCTGCCTTCTTACGCTTAGGAGCTGCTTTCTTCTTCATCGGTGTCACTTGGTATTCCTTCCTATTGCTCTGGGTGTTGCTTGCTGGTTGATGAGGGGGACTGTTTACTTACGGCCCGGATTGAGTGCGGCCTT
>JAYVVU010000314.1:0-3242 GCA_043786755.1 Actinomycetota bacterium | reverse complement strand
TGGTTGATGAAGATCATGATGGTGTTGGTGCGGTTGAGGTTGGCGGTGAGCTTGCGCAGCGCCTGGCTCATCAGGCGAGCCTGCAGACCGACGTGCGTGTCGCCCATCTCGCCTTCGATTTCGGCGCGAGGCGTCAGTGCCGCTACCGAGTCGATGACCACCACATCGAGCGCACCGGAGCGCACGAGCATGTCGGCGATTTCGAGCGCTTGCTCGCCCGTGTCGGGCTGGCTGATCAGCAACTGATCGATGTCGACACCGATCGCCCGTGCGTACACAGGATCCATCGCGTGCTCGGCATCGACGTAGGCACAGATGCCACCGTTGCGCTGTGCTTCGGCCACGACGTGCATGGCGAGAGTGGACTTACCCGAGGACTCTGGCCCAAAGATCTCGACAATTCGGCCGCGTGGCAAGCCGCCAACGCCGAGGGCGACGTCGAGCGCCATGGCGCCGGTTTGGATGGCCTCGATGGCCATTGACGTCTTCTCGCCCATCCGCATGACGGACCCTTTGCCGTACTGCTTGTCGATGGCCGCCAGTGCCATTTCGAGGGCCTTATCGCGATCGTTGCTCACAACCTGTCTCCGTTCGTTGCCTTGTTTGTGGGGCTTATTGATGTTGCGTGCACCGTACGAAGGGGGTGTCACACAGTGGCGACCTTCGAGCGGGACTTGCTTTGCCGGACTTGCTGACCTGTACAACCGAACGACACGATTGTAACTACGAACAACCGTTCGATCAAGCATTTCCGACGGTGCCGATCCCCAGCAGGTCTTATAGGCAAGACTCGGGGCGTGCGACGAACCTTTGCGGGCCTGATGTTTGCCCTTGCCTATGCCTGCGCCAGTCTGGCCATTGCCGGATTCCTGCTGCAGCGCACCGCTTTCGACCCCGACCATTCGGCCGATGCCGCCGACGTGGTGCTCGGCGACAGCAAGTTGCGCACTGAGCTCGCCAACCTGATCGCCGATCAGGTGGCCGCCAGCCTGGGCATGAACCAAGCCGACATGCGGCTACGTGTACAGGTCATCGCCAGTACCGACCCCGGCGCCAAGTTGATGTCGGAGATCATTCACGATGCTCACGCCCACCTGATTGGCGAGCAGAAGACCCCCGTGCAAGTGACTGGCTCGCAACTCGTCGATGCGACGCAGATCGCGGCTGCGATTGATGTGCCTGCGATCACGATCCCGATACCAAAGGTGACTCCGCTAGAAGTCGCCAACTCGGTCCTTGGGTGGTTGGTTCCGATCGCTGCGATTGGGACGGTGATCTTCGTGCTGTTCGGCGTCACGGCACACCCAGATCGTTCCTCCCTGCTGAAGAGCCTCGGGGTTGGCCTGCTGTTGCTCGCGGTGATGACCGCGCTGTTCGGCTATGTGCTGCCAAAGTTCGTGGTGCCTGCGATGAGCGACAGCGTGTGGGCACGAATACCCGCGGCGCTCGCCGACGACACGATGCCGCTCTTGGTCGGAGTCGAGTTGGTGCTGATCGGTGCTGCGGTCGCGTTGCTGGCCGGCACCGGAGTGTTGTCGCGTCGTCGTAGTTGGAGCGCGCCGGTGAAGGTGCAGCGTTACAGCGAAGACCGCCACTGGAGCTAGCGCGAGCTAGCGCCGCGAGTTAAGCGGTGAGTTCGTCGACGAACTCGCCGAACACGTCGGCGTAGTGCATCGCATCGGTTTCGGTGTGCATCACCGAGATCAGCCACTGCTCGTCAAGGCCCGGCGGCAGCAGAATGCCGCGGTTGATGCCGTGCATCCACTGTGCAAACGCGAGGTCGAAGTCGGTCGCCTTGTAGTCGCGATAGTTCTGAATCGGCGTCGGAGCCCACGTGACGCAACCCTTGGCACCAAACTGCACCGTGTGCGCAGGAAGCCCGGCCGACTCGATGATGCGATCGCATGCATCGAGCAACATTCGGTTGCGAGCGATAGCGCCGTTGGTCGCCTCGGGCGTGCAGATCTCTGCCAGCACTGCTCGTGATGCAGCCATGCACAACGGGTTGCCGTTGTAGGTACCCAGGTGCACGACGCGGCCACTGGTGATCTGCTCCATGCACTCGGGCGTGCCACCGAACGCGCCGAGCGGAAGCCCGCCGCCGATGCACTTCGCCAATGCGACCAGATCGGGAGTTACACCGACCGCCCCGGTCGCACCGCTCCAGCCGGCAGTGATTCCGGTCTTGACCTCGTCGAAGATCAGCATCGTGCCGTACTTGCGAGTGATCTCGCGCACGGCTTGCAAGTAGCCAGGCTGCGGCAAGCAGATGCCGATGTTCTCCATCGCCGGTTCGACGATGAAGCAGGCAACGTCGCGATTAGACAACGCACGATCGAGGGCTTCGGCGTTGTTGTACGGCACAACGATGGTGTCGCCGAGCACGGCGCGCGTGATGCCGGCGGTTGAAGGAATCGATCGCGGTGAATCGGCAGGACCGGCCTCGCTGATCGACGGCTTCATCGAGATCATCACTTCGTCGTGATGCCCGTGGTAGCCACCTTCGACCTTGACGATCTTCTCTCGGCCCGTGACACCACGCGCAACGCGAATCGCGTCCATCGTCGCTTCGGTGCCCGAGTTGGTGAAGCGCCACATTGGCAAGCCGTAACGCTCGCCCAACAGCTCGGCCACTTCCGCGTTCATCTCGCACGGCGTAACGAACAGCGTGCCGTTGTCGAGTTGCCCTTCGACAGCGCGGCGCACGGCCGGGTGGCAGTGGCCAGAGAACAGAGCGCCAAAGCCCATGTCGAAGTCGGTGTAACGGTTGCCGTCGACGTCTTCCATCCAAGCCTCTTGCGCTCGGCGGACCACGATCGGGTGCGGGTCGTACGCTTGGAAGCTGCTGGGAACCCCGAGTGGCATTACCTTGCGTGCCCGCTCGGTTGCTTTCTGAGAACCCTTGGTGCGGCTGATGTAGACACCGAGTTCTCGTTGCGTGATCACTTTTGCCCGCTGGGCAAGTTCGTGCGTGGGAAGGCTTTCCATTGCCTTCATAGTCATCTCCCTAGGAATCCGTTCTCAGGAGCCTAGCGCACCACGGATTCCATCGTGAACAACCCTTCTGACAAAGGATGACAATTTGGGCTCGACCGCCCTGCGACGCCGGAAACGATCAGTGGATTTCGGCGAGCCTTGTGCCACACTACGAGTTCCCATGGTGGCCGTAGCTCAGCTGGTAGAGCATCAGGTTGTGATCCTGAGGGTCGCGGGTTCGAGCCCCGTCGGTCACCCCATTTCTC
>JAYVVU010000313.1:0-7516 GCA_043786755.1 Actinomycetota bacterium | reverse complement strand
CTACCGCGGCACCGCGCGCGTTGCGTCCTCGCCTGAGGACGCGCTCGATCGGCTGGAGCCAGGTGACGTGCTTGTCGTCGCCTGCACCACTCCTGCCTACAACCTGGTGCTGTCACTCGCCGGAGCGGTCGTCACTGCCGCGGGCGGTCCAATGAGCCATGCTGCCGTCATCGCTCGCGAGCTCGGCATTCCTGCCGTCGTTGGCGCTCGTACCGCGCTCGTGGACATTCAGGATGGCGCGCAGGTAGAAGTCGACCCCGTGGCCGGGCTGGTTCGCATTCTGTCCTAAAAGTGACTCGTAGCTGCCGCCGTGACAGAGTGAAGCCATGCGCGCAGTAGTCCTTCATGATCATGGTGGCCCGGAAGTCCTCACGATTGAGGATGTAGCCGATCCGGTTCCCGGTCCGGAAGAAGTGCTGATCGACATCGCGGCCACGGCGTTAAACCGCGCCGATTTGTTGCAGCGCATGGGGCTCTATCCGGATCCCCGCCGCATGCAGCCCGAGATCCCGGGTCTTGAGTTTGCGGGCACGGTCGCGGCCACCGGTGCACGCGTCACGATGTGGAAGGTCGGCGATCGCGTCATGGGCATCGAGGCGGGCGGCGCATACGCCGAGCGCATCGCCACGCACGAACGCCAACTGCTCGCGGTTCCGGAGAACATGGACCTGGTCGAAGCAGCGGCAATCCCGGAGGTGTTTCTGACGGCGTGGGATGCGCTTGTCGTGCAGGGAGCCCTCACCAGCGGGCGCTGGGCGCTGGTTCACGCTGGCGCATCCGGCGTCGGCACAGCAGCGATTCAGATCGCGAAGGCGATCGGCGCCAACATCGCCGTCACTTGCTCTCCAGGGAAGGCCGAGCTGTGTCTATCGCTCGGCGCCGACATCGTGCTGAAGCGCTCGCCACACGACTGGCTCACCGATGCACAAGCCGCGGTGCCAGGAGGGTTCGGCACCGTGCTCGACGTCGTCGGCGGCGAGGAGATCGATCGCAATCTGCAAGCGGTTGCGCCGCGCGGCACGATCGTGCAGGTCGGGCTGATGGGCGGGGGCAGCGTGCCAGTCAACGTCGGACTACTGATGGGCAAGCGAGCGCACTGGATCGGCACGACGCTGCGCGCTCGTCCGATCGAGGAGAAGGTCGCTGTCACGCGCCGATTCGCCGCCGAGATGCTGCCGCTATTCGAAGATGGCCGATTGAAGCCAGTGATCGATCGCCGCTACCCGCTTGCCGAAATCGCAGAGGCACACAAGTTGATGGAGAGCAACGCCAACGCCGGCAAGATCGTGATCGTTGTCCGGTAGTCGGACCCCTCAAACGCGATGTCAGCCGTCGATCTTTACTTTGATGCGGTGATAGCCGGTGGCTCCGTTGGGGTC
Source organism: Actinomycetota bacterium (assembly GCA_043786755.1). Classification (GTDB taxonomy): domain Bacteria; phylum Actinomycetota; class Acidimicrobiia; order Acidimicrobiales; family Ilumatobacteraceae; genus UBA668. Next base: position 6,137 of record JAYVVU010000313.1, on the reverse strand, counting down.
GGGGCGGGCAGTTTCTTCGGTTTGCGTTTCGCCGGTCTTGTCGGTGGCGCGCAGTGCAATGTGATGCTCGCCGGAGGTGGCGTCCCACTCGAATAGCCATTGCCGCCATGCGTCGTCACTGACGTCGGCACCGAGCTTGGCTTCTTGCCACGCCTCGTCGTCGATCTGCACTTCAACCTTCTCGACACCGCGGTGCTGCGCCCACGCGACGCCGGCGATCACGTACTGGCCTGGGGCGCCGGATTGCCCCGACACAGCCCGCAAGACATCGAAACGCGACTGCGTCTTGATCGGTGCGTCGCGCGACCAGCCGCGCGGAACCCAGTAGCCCTCTTCATCCCACGACGTCAGCTTGATCTTGGCCAGCCACTTGGTTGCGCTGACGTAGCCGTAGAGACCCGGGACCACCAGACGCGCCGGGTAGCCATGCTCGAGCGGCAGAGTTTCGCCGTTCATTCCGACGGCGACCATTGCATCGCGACCGTCGAACGCTGCAGCGACAGGGAAGCCGCACGTCCAACCATCGACGCTGGTGCTGAACACTTGCTCGGCGCTCGCTTGCACGCCGGCTGCGTTCAGTAGATCGCTCAGCATCACGCCGCGCCACACGGCATTGCCGATTAGGTCGCCGCCGACTTCGTTCGACACGCAGGTCAGGGTGATCACGCGCTCGACCTGCGGCATGGCGAGCAGGTCGGCGTACGTAACTGTCATCGGCGTATCGACCATGCCTGTGATCTCGAAGCTCCACTTGTCGACGTCGATTCGCGGAAACGAGAACGCTGTGTCGATGCGATAGAAGTCGCCGTTGGGCGTCACGAAGGGTGTGTCGTCGAACAGTTCTGCGTCGGGCGGAATCTCGGCGGCGGGATCGATCTCGGTCGTCGGCAACGGGACGGCCGCGGCATCGCGCAGTTCGCTGACGCGTTCGCCTTCCTTCTGTACGCCGAGGGCACCTGCGACCGAAGCAGTGGCGACGGTGGCACCGCTAGCGAGCAGGAAGCGACGACGGTCCCAGCCAAGTGGTGCCTGCGATGCTCCGGGGTATTCGATGGGTCGCGGTTGAACGAGCTTGTACAGCACGAACGCGCCGATGATTGCGCCGAGCACGCTGGGAACTGCCGAGCCACCGGACTCGCCCGGTCGATGCGCAGCGGCAGCGGCACCCACGATGCCGAACACCCCGATGCCGACGACCCCAACCCACCAGCGCCGAACCGCAGCAGCGCCGAGGGCGAGAGCGGCAATGCCAAGGATCGTGATGATGCCGATGCGCAGCGCCAACTTGTCGTCGGTGCCAAAGGTCTCGATCGCGAAGTTCTTCACCCAATGCGGGGCCCGGTCGATGACCTCGCTGCCGACGGCATCGATGGGCGAGACGACGTCGGTCATCGCGGCGAAGAGCATTCCCAGCGCGACGGCAAGTCCGCCCGAAGCAAGCCCTGCAAGCGCGCCGAATCGCCGGGGCATCGTCGTTACCGCGGTGGGGCGAGCCGGCGCGTCGTTGGTCGTTTCCAGCCCGTCAGTCATTGCTCGAATCGTCTCACTATTTGACGTTCGGAGCCGGTCAGGCTCTGGATGGGTTCAACGGCTATGCATCGGCACGAAGTCGCGGACTTCTGGGCCGGTGTACATCTGGCGCGGCCGGCTGATCTTCTGTTCCTTGTCGCCGAGCAGTTCCTGCCAGTGGGCCAGCCAACCGACGGTGCGCGGAATGGCAAACAGCACGGTGAACATGGCTACCGGGAAGCCGAGCGCCTGGTAAATGAGGCCGGAGTAGAAGTCGACGTTCGGGTACAGCTTGTGATCGATGAAGTACGGATCGGCCAGCGCGGTCTCTTCCAACTTCAGGGCGATGTCGAGCAGCGGGTTCTTGCCGGTGACCTCGAAGACCTCGTATGCGGTCTGCTTGATGATCGTGGCCCGCGGGTCGTAGTTCTTGTACACGCGATGGCCGAAGCCGGTGAGGCGAGTGCCCTTGCCGCTCTTCACTTCCTTGATGAAGTCGGGCACGTTCTCGAGCGAGCCGATGTCGGCGAGCATGCGCACGGCCCCCTCGTTGGCGCCACCGTGCGCGGGCCCATACAGCGCGGCCGCCGCTGCCGCTGCAGCAGAGTACGGATCGGCGCCGCTGGAACCCACGACGCGCATCGCAGTGGTACCGCAGTTCTGTTCGTGGTCGGCGTGCAGGATGAACAGCACATCCATCGCGCGCTCGAGTCGCGGGTCGATTTCGTAATCGCCAACCTTCCACATCATGTTCAGGAAGTTGGCGGGGAACGACAAGCTGTTGTCCGGGTACACGAACGGCAACCCGAGCGAGAAGCGGTAACACATCGCGGCCAGCGTCGGCATCTTCGCGATCAGACGCAGGATTTGCTTATCGCGGCTCTCCTTGTCGTGGATGTTCTTCGCATCGTTGTAGAACGTGCCGAGTGCGGCGACCGAGCTGACCAACATGCCCATCGGGTGGGCGTCGTAGTGGAAACCATCGACGAAGCGCTTGCGCATGTTCTCGTGGATGAACGTGTGATGCACGACATCGTCGGTCCACTTGGCGAGCTGTTCGCGGTCGGGGAGTTCGCCGTTCAGCAACAGGTAGGCGACTTCGAGGTACGTGCTCTTCTCCGCAAGCTGCTCGATCGGATAGCCGCGATAGCGCAGGATGCCAGCCTCGCCGTCGAGGTACGTGATGGCGCTTTTGGTTGCCGCCGTCTGCATGTAGGCCGGGTCGTAGACGAACAGCGTCGGGTCGAGTTCGCGCACCCCACTGGCTGGGAAAGTGCCATTGGTGATCGGGACGGTGACGGTCTTGCCGGTCCGATCGTCGGTGATGGTGATGGTCTCAGGCATGCATTTCTCTCTATTGAATGGTCTCTTTGGCCAGCTTATAAGCGAGGTTTACAACGGGGTGTTGTCGTGGGGGCGTGCCTGCAGGTGTTCTCGCTTATCGATCAGCATCGTCAGCGCATGGGCGACGATCCGTCGGGTGTCGGCGGGTTCAATCACGGCGTCGATCAACCCGCGCTCGGCGGCGATGTAGGGGTTCAATAGCCGCTTGGTGTAGTCGGCCTCGAAGGCGGCTCGCTCCTCGTCGGTCGCCCGACGCTGGAGGATCGCGGCCGCCTGGCCAGCGCCCATTACGGCTAGTTCGGCGCAGGGCCACGCGATGCACAAGTCGTTGCCCATGTTCTTGGAATCCATCACGATGTGCGCCCCGCCATAGCTCTTGCGCAAGATCACGCAGATGCGCGGCACGGTCGATCGCCCATAGGCGAACACCAGCTGCGCACCGTGGCGGATCATGCCTCGCCACTCGAGGTCCTTGCCCGGGTAGAAGCCGGGCGTGTCGACCAGCGTGATAATCGGCAGGTTGAACGCATCGCAAGTGCTGACGAAACGCGCTGCCTTCTGCGACGCAGGAATGTCGAGCGTGCCTGCGAGCGCTAGCGGTTGATTGGCGACGACTCCAACGGGCATGCCGCCGATTGTGGTGTAGGCCGTGACAACATTGGCGGCCCACCGCGGTCGCAGTTCGAGTAGGTCGCCGTCGTCGGCCAGCGCGCGGATGACGGAGCGGACGTCGTAACTTCCGTTCGACGAGGCGGGCAGCAACTCGCCAGCTTCTGGTGTCTGGCGCTCGATGTCGTCGTCGGTCGGCCAGCGTGGCGGTTCCTCGTCGTTGTGTTGCGGGAAGTAGGAGAGCAGTAGCTGGGCGATTTCGATTGCTTCTGCGACCGTGGCCGTGACCAGCGACGCGGAACCGCTGTAGCGACTATGGCTTGCCGCGCCGCCCAGTTCGTCGCTGTCGATGACAACGCCGGTGAACTCGGCGACCATCGTCGGCCCGCTGACGAACGCATACGCGGCTTCCGTCATCACCACGTGGTCGGCGATGCCCAGCAGTAGGGCCGGCCCCGACACTGCCGGCCCGTCGACAATCAACACAGTCGGAACGACGCCCGAGCAGTTCGTCAGCGCGCGCGCCGCACGACCCCAGCCATGGAGCGCTGCGAAACCTTCAACGATGTCGGCGCCGCTAGAACGCAGGACGCCGACCAACGGAAGTCGCTGTTTCAACGCGGTGGCGGCAGCGTGCTCGAGCATTGATGACGAGTCGCTCGACAGTGCGCCTTGACGGGAGGACGAATCGACCTCCACCCAGACCACATCGCGACCACCAAATTCGCGAACGTCGGAGCGGACCGAGCCGGGCACCTGTTGGCGAAGGGCGACGGACGGCACGGCTGAACGTTACTGCTGGAGGGTCGCAGTTCAGGCTTGCGTGGTCGGTGCGACGGCGCGGCCGAGCGGAAAGGCATCGGCGCCCACGTACACGCCCGGTTGCTCGCCACCCTGAGTTGCGACGACCTCGCGCAGCACACCCAACAGCGCACGAGTTGGAGAGCCTGGGTTCGGGCGTCGACGCTGCACCCATCCAACGACGCGACGCGGCAGTTCGGGCACAGCGATGCTCTTGAAATCGCCGGAGAGCCAACGTGGGACGGCTGTCGCCGGCACAATCGCCGCGCCGTAGCCATCGAACGCCAGCGATGTGAGTAGCCGCACGCCGTCGATCTCGACCTGCGGTTGCAGCTCAACACCCGCCGCGCCGGCGGCGCGATCGATTGCACGGCGCAGTGCCGCGCCACGCGGCGGCAGCATTAATGGCTCATCCGCTAGTTCCGTCAGCGCAATCGAGTCGCGCGTGGCGAGGTGGTGCTGCGTATGCACCAACAGCACGAGGTCCTCGGCGAACAATGGCTCAACGGTGACATCGAGTTCGTCGACCGGCAATTGCACGATGGTCGCGTCGAGTTGCTGGGCCACCAGTCGCGGAAGCAGCCCCGTGGTGTTGCCCTCGTGAACGATGACGTGCACGCCGGGGTGTTGCAGGCTGAGCTGGGTCAGCAATTGGGGGAGTAACCAGCGAGCTGTGGTGCCGATCACCCCGAAGCGCGTGTCGCCGCGAACCTCGTCGCCGCGCGATGCCATGTCCGCGGTTATGTCGTCGACTTCGAAGAGCACTCTGCGTGCACGCTCGACCACCTGCAGCCCGTCGTCGGTGAGTCCGCCGCGTTGGCGGTCGACCAACGTCACGCCCAACTCTCGCTCAAGGCGGCTGATATGCCCGCTGACATTGGATTGCACGGTGTACAGCGCCCTGGCGGCGGCCGAGAACGACCCGTGGTCGGCGATGGCAACGAGGTTCGTCAACTGCCGGAGATCCATCACTAAAAACGATACCGAACATCATCGATTACTGCTTGAAAGATAGGTCGAACTCGTGCATAATTTCACATGATCGAAGTGAGTGGTCCCCCAACCGCTCACTCGACAGAACCCAACAATGTGGTTCCCCCAACCGCAGGGTTCCTGGTCGAGAGGCCCCGCTTCCCCAAGCGGGGCCTTTCCCATTTCTGCGCTGCTCGCTTGACTCGCCGCTAGCGCAACAGCCGTAGCCTTCTCGCCATGACGCGCGGCGCCGCCTTCTTCGATCTCGATCGCACTCTGCTCGTTGGAGCCAGCGGAAGTGTTTTCTCGCAAGCCATGCGAGAAGCCGGGTTGGTCAATCGATCGATACCCGGCGAGGCGCTGCTCTACAAACTGTTCAACACGATTGGCGAGACGCTGCCATCGATGGCGCTGGCGCGGCAGGGAGCCAATCTTGCGAAGGGTCGCTCGAGCCACTTGGTGCAACAAGCCGCCGACAAAGTCGCCGATGCGCTTGCCGCGATGGTGCAACCCCTAGCTGCGTCATTGTTCGACGAGCACCGTGCGGCCGGCCGCAAAGTGGTGCTCGCCACCACAACTCCCTACGACTTGGTGAAACCACTCGCGCATCGCCTCGGCCTCGACGATGTTGTCGCGACGCGCTATGGCGTAAACGAGGACGGCACCTACAACGGCACACTGGACGGCCCGTTCGTGTGGAGTGCGGGCAAACTCGCCGCCGTGCGCGAGTGGGCAAAGCTCAACGATGTCGATCTCGCCGAGAGCTACGCGTACAGCGACAGTTTTTACGACACGCCGTTGCTCTCCGCCGTCGGTCACCCGCACGTCGTCAATCCAGATCCGCGTATGGTGTTGATGGCCGCGGCGCGGCGTTGGCCGACGATCGATCTCTCCGGTGCGTT
>JAYVVU010000312.1:0-3254 GCA_043786755.1 Actinomycetota bacterium | reverse complement strand
GGCGGCGACGGCGACGAAGAACCACGATCGCTGCCATCGCCGCGCCGACCCCCAGTGCGCCAAATCCGAACAATGTGTAGCCGACGCCGGTGCCAACTCCGATCGCTGCGAGGACACCCAGGATTGGCCCCGCGCAACACACTGCGCACGCTGCAACGCCAACACCAATTAACGCGCCGTTGGTCTGCTTCTCGTTCATGACGCGACTCCGAAGATCGATTCGACGATCGGAAGTGCGTCGCCTGGTGCTCGCACCTCTAACGCCAGACCGCGAGTGTCGACGGTGATTGCGAAGCGGAAGAATTGGCAGCAATCCTGCTCGGCGGTGACGAGGCGTGCGAGTTCTGCGATCGGCACCGACGGGGCAAACACCGATCGCACCCCGCCATCGATTGCTTCTCGTCGCTCGACGTGCGCGAGCAGTGCTTGCCAATCTTCCAGCCGACCCTTCATCGAACCCGCCGCCAGCGTGCACGCGATGTCGGGCTCGCCCGCGGGTGTCGGCTTCGCTGACATCACAACACCGATCGGAGCCGTGGTTTCAGCAGTTGGCTGGGTGACGCACCCGCACGTCGTATCGCAAGCACCCTCTGGGCGATGGCGCTCGAGCGTCGCCGCAGCGGTCTGCAACTCGCTGGTGAACGTCATCAATTCGGTGAGCTGTGTCTGTATTCGGAGATCTTGCTTGCGACCAACTTACGGAGCTGATCTTGAACCGGTCCGCACTGCCCACCATCCCACGCGGTGGTCAGGCCGGTGATCTCGTCGAGCGTGCAACCCAGTTGTTTGGCACGTGCGATGAAGCCCAGCCGGTCGATCGTTCTCTGGTCGTACATGCGATACCCGGCGGCGGAACGAGTCGCCTCCGGCAGCAGCCCGATCTCCTCGTAATAGCGCAGCGTCGCGGTGCTGAAGCCGCTGGCATCCGCGACCTGTTTGATTTTCAACCCAGTGGTCATGACGCTCACCCTAAACCTTCAAGTGAACTAGAAGGTCAAGCGGAACCTTGATGCGTGACGCACGCGCCATCTCAGTCTGCGATGTGTAGTTAGCGGTCGGGCTTAGCCCTCCATGTAGTAGTAGCAGCCGTACATGTCGGGGTCGCCCCAGCGGACTGCTCCACGCACGGCGAGGCTGGCACGGTCGTTGAACTGCACTTGGTCGACGCCAATCGTCACGATCTCCGAGCCGATGATCATCGAGCGCTGCAACGGGTTCCAGCAACCAGTGTCGGTTTGTGCTTCGTGTTGAATCACGCCGCGGCCGACAAGTGTGCGGTCCTGCAGCTGCGCAACGATCGCGCCGCCGGCAGCACTGACCACATCGGTTGCCAAGCAGTCGACGGCCGGGCCGCAACCGCCCCACCATGGCGAAACCGGAATCACGATCGTGCCGTCTTCCGCCCAGTACAGGAAGGCCTTGTGATCCCACTCGGCCTCGCTGGTGCCACCGATCGGTAGCGACGAGATCAACTGCGGGTTCGCCGGATCGGTGACATCGAACAGCGACAACTGTGTGCCGCTGGTGACGCCACTCTCATCCGCGCTCTGGCCAACGCCGAGCAGCAACCCATCGCCGACCGGGTGTAGGTAAGCGGAGTAGCCGGGAATCTTCAGCTCGCCGGTGACAACCGGATTGGTCGGGTCGGCGAGGTTGATCACGTACAGCGGGTCGGTCCGGCGGAACGTGACGACGTATGCCTGCGTGCCGAGGAAGCGCACGGCGTAGATCTGCTCGGTCAGCCCAAGGCCGCCGACCTTGCCGATCTGCACCAGTTCGTTGCCATCCGGACGCAACACCTGCACGAACGATTCGCTTGCGCCAGTGTTCCAATCGGTGAGCGTGGTGGCAACACGCAGGTCGCCCTCGAACTCGCTCATCGAGAACTGGTTCAACAGCTGTCCGTTCACTTCACCAGAAGCGATGTAAGAAGCCGAGCCGTTGGCACCGAGTGCGAACTGGTGGATCAACGTCGGCGGCTGCGTGTTGGTCGTGATGTTGGTGTTGTTGTTCCAATCCCACGGGACAGTGGCGAGATAGATGCTGGTCGTCGATGCGTAGACGGTGTCGCCGTAGGAGACGATGCCGGCCGAGCCGACGGGGCCAGAGTCGCCCTGCAGATCGAGTGAGGCAATCCACGAGATGCCGAGGCCAGCGAAGTCACGTGGCGCAGCGACAGTCGAGCAATCCAGCGACGCGCTCATGGCACCGAAACCGCCATCGCTTGCTTCGTCGAAGTAGCGCGGCAACCATTCCTCGATCGTCGAGTTATTGATGATGGCCTTGTTCGCTTCCAGTGCTCGTGCTTCGTCGAGACCGAACTGATCGGGCGAGACGAACTGCAAACGGTTGGCGATCGTCGAGGTCAGCACCAAACGTGCCTGACCTTCGATCGAACGACTGGCGACCAGTCGCCCTTCCAAGTGGCTACGACGCAGCAACGAAGGGTTCGCCGCGTCATTCACGTCGTACAACGAGACGACTGTGTCTTCGCTGCTGTTCCACGACTGCGTGATGACAAGCAAGCGTGTGCCGTCGAGCAACAGTTGGTGGCTGCCATCAGGCAAGTTGTCGATCTGCGCAATGACCGCAGCGCTTGCCACGTCGATGATGCGCACGCCGTCTTGGCTAACGACGAATACGTGCGTGCCGTCGGTCTCGACAACATCGCCCTCGTCGACTCCGACTTCTTGCGTGTTCGTGCCCGAGAAGGTCGGGTCGCCCGAGTCTTGCGACTTCGGTGGTTCGGCACCGCCAACCGTGCTCGAATCGCTGGTCGGCGCACCTTCGGCCGACGGAACGATGGCATCGCGCCCGTAATAGATCTGACCGCCGCCATCGAGGCCCCACGCGGTGACGCGTTCCAGCGCCTCGGTGCGCAGATAGGTCAGCAAGTCCGGGCAGTCCTGGAAGAAGACCAGGCGTGACGAGCCAAAACCGCCAGACGAAGGCTTCGACGGCACAAAGGTGTGGGTCGGGAAGTCGGTGGACGAGGTCTTCGAGTCGTTACTGCAGCCGACAACAAGCAGGGCGGCAGCGGTAGCAAGAGCAATGGATCGGTTCATGCCAATAGGACGTGCCGAGCGCGGCGATTAGTTCCCGGTAATCTCCGGCCGCATGGGACTCTTCAAGAAGGGTGGCAATGCTTCGGCTGCGCCCGCACAGGATTTCACGAAGTCGTTTGGTCACGCCGCGTTCGATCCGGCCGATGTTGAGGACGCTCGGCGCGGACATCCACTGGACTCGCTAGAAGC
>JAYVVU010000311.1:0-7540 GCA_043786755.1 Actinomycetota bacterium | reverse complement strand
ACAAGGGCACCGGCATCGCGATGATCTGCACGTTCGGCGACGTCACCGACGTGACGTGGTGGCGCGAACTCGACCTGCCGTCGCGCGCGCTGATCGGTTTCGACGGTCGCTTCGCGACTGAGACGCCTGCGTGGATCACCACTGAAGGCGGGCGCGCTGCGTACGAGAAAATCGCCGGCTTGAACCCGAAGCAAGCGCAACGCGCCGTCGCCGAAATGTTGGCCACCTCGAGCGAGATGATCGGCGAGCCGCGTGAGATCAAGCACCCGGTGAAGTTCTACGAGCGCGGCCATCGCCCGCTCGAAATCGTCGCCACTCGCCAGTGGTACATCCGCAACGGTGGCCGCGGCGATCGCCTGCGCGACGAACTGGTGGCGCGCGGCAACGAGTTGGCGTGGCATCCGGCGTACATGCAAAGCCGCTACAGCGACTGGGTCGCCGGCTTGAAGGGCGACTGGCTGATCAGCCGTCAGCGTTACTTCGGTGTTCCGCTGCCGCTGTGGTATCGCCTCGATGCCGATGCGAACCCGATCTTCGACGACGTACTCGTACCAAACGAAGACAGGTTGCCAATCGACCCTTCCACAGATGTGCCCGACGGATTCTCCGAGGCGCAGCGCGGTCAACCCGGTGGCTTCATCGGTGAGGCCGACGTGATGGACACGTGGGCGACCTCGTCGCTGACACCGCAGATCGCCGGCGATTGGGAAGGCGACAGCGATTTGTTCCGTCGCGTGTTCCCGATGGATTTGCGCCCGCAAGGTCACGACATCATCCGCACGTGGTTGTTCGCGACGATGGTGCGCAGCCACCATGAGTTCGAGGGTGCGCCGTGGCGCAACGCTTCGATCAGCGGCTTCATCCTCGACCCCGACCGCAAGAAGTTGGCCAAGTCGAAGGGCAACGCGACAACAACGCCGCTGCATCTACTGGAAGAGCACGGCACCGACGCGGTTCGCTACTGGGCGGCCAACGGTCGCCTTGGTGTCGACACGATCTTCGACGAAGGGCAAATGAAGGTCGGCCGCAAACTGGCGACCAAGTTGCTCAACGCCAGCAAGTTCGTGCTCGCCTTCGGCACGCCGCCCGACGATGCGCAACCAACCGAACCGATTGACCGCGCAATGGCCTCGCGGCTCGACGGCGTGATCGCGGAGGCGAGCAGAGCATTCGACGGCTACGACTACGCGGGCGCGCTCGAACGCATCGAGTCGTTCTTCTGGTGGTTCTGCGACGACTACGTCGAACTGGTCAAGAGTCGCGCCTACGGAACGCATGGCGAGGCTGGCGCGACCAGCGCACTCGCCGCGCTGCGGCTGGCGCTCAGCACGCTGCACCGCCTGTTCGCACCGTTTCTGCCGTTCGTCACCGACGAGGTGTGGAGCTGGTGGCAGACCGGCTCCGTGCACGCGCAGAAGTGGCCGACAGTCAATGGCACGTGGGGCGACGATGCGCTGCTCGGGCCTGTCAGCGAGGTCGTGGCGCTGGTGCGTCGGGCCAAGACTGAGGCCAAGGCCAGCCAGAAGGCCGACGTTGCGTTGTTGACCGTTCACGCACCGGCGGAGGCACAAGCCGCCATTGCTAGCGCCGAGCGCGATCTGCGTGATGCGGGCTCGATTGCCGAGCTGCGGTATGCGGTTGCGGACGAATTGACCTGCGAAGTCGTGTTGGCGGAGGTCACAACCCGTCCGCCGACAACCGCGACCTCTGGCTAGTTAGCCTGGTCAGACCATGCAACCAATGGAGCCGTACGACGACGATCAGCCCACGCGTTTCAGACCGCATCACACGGGTACACAACGCGCCGTCATGGTTTTCAATGTTCTCGTCGTGGTTGGGTGCTTGGTCGGCGCTGGCGTTTTGCTGTACGGCAAGAACGTCGTCGACAACACGCTGGCCACTCAGCACGTCGATGTAGTCACCACCACCTCGACTCCTGCAATTACGACCACCGTCCCGGGCACCACCATTCCGGTTGAGACGACGGTGCCGGGCACGTTCCCTCCCGCCGATCCGCAGGCGCTGAACTTTCTCATCGCCGGCTCCGATGCCAACTCGTGCGTCGACCCAGGTTCGCCCTGGTCGAACGCCGCCGACCCGATCCGCGATGGGCAGGGGCGCAGCGACTCGATCATGATCGTTCGCGTCGACCCTGTGACTCGCGCGGCTGCGGTTCTGTCGTTCCCCCGCGACCTGTGGGTGAAGATCAATGGTGCCAACGGACGTATCAACACGGCCTATGTGCAAGACGACTACTCGCTGCTCGCGCAAACGATCTACGACAACTTTGGCATCGTCGTCGATCACTACCTGCAGGTCGACTTCTGTGCCTTCAAGCGAATCGTCGATGCAGTCGGCGGCGTGACAGTTCCGTTCAAGACGGACATCATCGATCTCCACGTCGGCCTCGACATCGCGATGGGCTGCCACACGTTCTCGGGCGACGAAGCACTCGCGTACGTGCGGTCGCGACACTTGAAGTCAGTCGACGCCAACGGCAACCAGAACGAGGATCGCGCTGGCGACCTTGGCCGCATCTCGCGGCAACAAGACTTCTTGCGGCGCGTCCTGCAGGCGGCACTGCAGAAGGGGATCTTCGATCCGGCGGTCGCCTCGGCGTTGATCGACTCGCTGCAGACCTACATCGTGCGCGATGCGGGAATGACCATCGACGACATTCTCAGCTTCGCTGGCGTTATGCGCGACATCAATCCGCTCACCATTCGCACGTACCAAGTTGAGAGCTACGGCAAGGTCGTCGGCGGCGTGGCCGTGCAGATTCCGAAACTCAACACCGACAACATGCAGGCGATCCTCGCACTGTTCCTCGGCACCGCGCCCTTGGCTGGCGCACCCGACCAAGTGCTGACGACGACCACCATCGCTGCCAGCCCAGCGACCACGACTGTCGGTACTGTTCTCGGCGAGCCGGATGAGGATGTGCAGGGCGACATTGTTCCGGACGAATCGATTCAGTGCTGATGAGTGACGAACAGGTGGAGTCGGCGAGGATGGAAGCGGACAAGGCGGAGAAGGCGGAGCCGGCATCGTTTCGACCGCGTCATACGGCGGCACAGCGATTGGTCATGGGCGTCAGCATCCTCGTCGTGCTTGCCTGCTTTGGTGGCGCCTTCGGACTGCTTTACGGCAAGAACGTGCTCGACAACACGCAGGCGACTCCGCAGGTCGACATCATCACAACGCCGACCCTGCCGGGTGTGACGATCGACGGCCCCGCCGAGACGGCCGCACCGGGCGAAACGTTGCCGGCGGTCCAGGAATTTCCGGAAGCCGATCCGAACGCTGTCAACTTTCTGATCACAGGCTCGGATTCCAACCCGTGTGTCGACCCCGACTCGCAATGGGCTGGTGCCGCCGACCCCAAGCGCAACTCGATCGGCAGTCGCAGCGACTCGATCATGGTGATGCGCCTCGACCCGACGACGAGGCAAGCGGCGATCCTTTCGTTTCCGCGCGACTTGTGGGTGAAGGTCGGCGGAAGCAACAAACGCATCAACAGCGCTTACGTCGAGAACGACTACACCGTGTTGGCGCAGACCATGTTCGACAACTTCGGCATCGTTGTCGACCACTATCTGCAGATCGATTTCTGCGCCTTCAAAACGCTGGTCGACGCGGTCGGCGGAGTGGCAGTCCCGTTCAAGACGCGCATCGTCGACAAGAACGTCGATCTCGATGTACCCGCCGGCTGCCACACCTTTAGCGGCGACGAGGCCCTCGCTTACGTGCGTTCGCGCCACCTCAAGTGGGTTGACGACAAGGGCAAGATGCATGAAGACCGTGCAGCCGACTTCGGACGCATCTCGCGCCAGCAAGACTTTCTGCGGCGAGTGCTGCAGGCTGCGCTCAACAAGGGCCTATACGACTTCGATGTTGCTTCCGCGATGGTGACGCTGTTGCAGAAATACATTGTTCACGACTCGGGGTTGCGCTCGCTCGACGACATCCTCGGTTTCGCCGGTGTGATGCACGACATCAACCCCATTGACATTCGCACCTACCAAGTCGAGTCGACCGGGCTCAATGTCGGTGGCAGCGCGGTGCGCAAGCCGGCACTGAAGGGCGAGAACATGAAGGCAATTCTCGCGATCTTCCAGGGCACCGCACCGCTGGCAGGCGCACCTGACCAAGCCTTTGAAACGACAACAACGACTGGCGTTCCCACGACCGGCGCGACAACTGTCGGTTCGACAACGGTCGGGTCGGCTGGCACGACTATCGGACCCGCCACGACCAGCAGCACAAGCACGACCACGACCACGGTTCCGCCCGACGAGCCGACCGAAAATGTGCTCGGCGACATCGTCCCCGACGAAACGATTCAGTGCTGACTTTCAGGATTGACGATCGAAGGCGCGGCTCATCGCACTTGCGACATCGCTCGGTCCAACGACAGTAAGGCACCTCGCACCAACGCTGGCGGCGAACGCTCGCGCCTCGTCGCAGTCGGACTCCGGCGCGACGACCACTAACTCGTCGAGCGCTGTGGCCGCGGCGAGTGCATCGCCTTCAACGGTGGCGCGACAATCGCTGAGCAGCACGACAACTTTGCGGCCCGCGCGGCTGCGTGCGAGTTGCACTCCGGCGGCCGCAAGTGCTCCGGCAAGATTGGTCGTGCCATGACCACGCAACGACAGCACGTCGTTGACCAACGACTCACTTGCCTTCGGGCTCTGTTGACTCTTGGCCACGACGACGTCCTGCCCAAAGGCGAGCACGCTGTAATCGATCGGCGCCAAGCTCGCCACCGCGGCCGCAGCCAACGCAGCAGTCGCCAGCGGCTTGCCACCCATCGACCCGCTGCGATCAACCAGCAAGCAGATGGCGGTCGATGGGCGCACCCAACCCCGCACTCGCAAACGGTCGGCATCGATTCGAGGACCGCCCTCAATGATCGCCTCCAGGCTGGCATCGAAGTCGAGGTCGCCGCCGTCGGGGCGATACGGCAAGGTATGCAGCTTGCCGACCCCGGGTTGTCGCTGCGGACCTTGGCGCGCGATGTCGACGAAGATGCTGCCGGCCAGCCGCTTAGCAAGATCGCGCAGGTTCTGATCGGTAGCGCCGACTAGATCGGCGAGCAGCGCAAGCGTTTCGTCGGGGTTGTCGCGCAGGCCGTCGGCAACCGCTGCTTCGTTGAGTTCGCCCACTTCCGGCGAGATCTGCTCGAAGTGCGGGTCGCTGGCGAGTTGGCGACGTGATGTTGTGCGCTGACGCTGCTTGGCGAGCTCGGCATCAGCCTCCGCGCCTTCTTTCACCCGTGGCGTCAGCGAGGCGTCGGAGCGGCCCCCTCCGGGGCCTTCACTTTTCCCGCGTCGGCAGCCGGGTCGAACACCGCATGCCACAACTCGCTGACGATCTCGTCGGCTGTGCGGCCACAGCCCTCGCGCAAACGCAGTCGTCCGCTGAGCGCGACGAGCGCCGCGTCGAGACCCACGCCGGCGTCGGCAATGGTGCTCGCGCGCAACGCGGCGAGAGAACGGGCAACAGCGACCGCGTCGATGGCACCACGCACCGACGAACCGATGCGCACATCGGCATGCGTGCGAGTGCGACGAACAAGCTCGACAACCTTCGCCAGCCAAGCCGCGTCGAGGTCGGCGTCTTCGGGCAACTCGCGGCGAACGATCGAGATCTCGTCGCTCGAGTCCTGATAACCCAGCGACAAGCGACACACGCGGTCATAGACCGCGCTACTGATACGTGCCGTGCCGATCGCATCGAACGGATTCATCGCCGCAACCAGCCGGAACCCGTCGGTGGCAACCACTCGCCCGAGCCGCGGGACATGCAGCTCGCGTTCGCTCATTACCGTGATCAGCACGTTGATCGTCTCTTCCGGAACGCGGTTGATCTCCTCGACGTAGAGCAGCGAACCAGTACGCATGGCGGTGATCAGCGGACCGTCGACAAACACGTCGGGGTCGTAGCCGTCGGTGAGCACCCGTGCCGGGTCGAAGTGGCCAACCAAACGCGCCGGTGTCAACTCGGCGTTGCCCTCAACGAATTCGAACCCGAGACCAAGCTCGTCGGCTACCGCACGCAGCAGCGTGCTCTTGCCGGTGCCGGGTGGACCTTCCAACAACACATGACGATCAGCGGCAAGTGCCGCCACGACTAACTCAATCTCGCGTGCGCGGCCAACGACACGGCCAGCGACACGCTTCAGAAGCTCCTGCACGGGTTAGTGCTCGTACACCATCACGCCACGGATGTTCTTGCCGGCGTTCATATCGGCGTAGCCCTGGTTGATTCCATCGAGCGTGTAAGTGTTCGTCACGAGACCGTCGAGATCGAGCTGGCCTTGCGTGTACAGCTCGAGCAACTTCGGAATGTCGCGCCGCGGGTTGCCGGAACCGAACAACGAACCGATCAGTTGCTTCTCGAACACAGTGAGGAAGACTGCCGGAATTGCGATGCTGGCCTCAGCGGTCGGGTGAATGTTGGTGACGACGATCTTGCTGCGCTTGCCGCCCAGCCAGAACGCCTGCCCAAGCACATCGCCGTTACCGACGCCGCACGTCATGATCACCTTGTCGAACCCGCGATTCCACGTGGTCTCACCCAACGCCTCGAGGGCTTCGTCAATTGATGCATGCGTGTGCGTGGCACCGAACTCCATCGCCTTCTCGCGCTTGAACTCGACCGGGTCGATCGCGGCAATCACACGCGCCCCTGCGAGTCGAGCGCCTTGAATCGCGTTGGAGCCGATCCCGCCCGCACCGACGACGGCGACCGTGTCGCCGGGGCCGACCTCGGCCGCGTAGACGGCGGAACCCCAACCGGTCACCACGCCGCAACCCATGAGGCACGCCTTATCGAGCGGCAGGTCTTTGTCGATCTTGATGCAGCTGGCCTCGTGGACCACCGTGTGGTGAGCGAACGTGCCGAGCCCACCGATGCCTAGCTTCAGATCGATTCCGTTGGAATGATGGCGCGATGTTTGGTCACTGAGCTGCATACCTGAGGCAACAAGGGCGCCCATGTCGCAGAGATTGCTGTGTCCTTCGGCGCAGTACGAGCAACGGCCACAAGCGGGCACGAAGCCGAACACAACATGGTCGCCTGGCTGCACACTGAACACGCCGGGACCTACCTCCAGCACGACACCGGCACCCTCGTGGCCACCGATCAACGGCGGCTCGGGCGTGGCGCCAGCCAGGTCGCCCGTCACCAGGTGCTCGTCGCTATGGCACATGCCGCTAGCGACGATCTTCACCAATACCTCACCGGTCTTTGGCGGATCGAGTTCGATCGTTTCGACGCTCCACGGAGCGCCGCGTTCCCACAAGATTGCTGCTTTGGTCTGCATGTGGGGAACGTTAGCCCCGCACCGGGCGGCAGGTCTCAGCCAGGCCCGCGTCATTTCCTCTGCGTTTGCACAGTTTTCCGCGCATAGCGCGGGAAAGTGTTCAAACGCTGATGGCGGGCGGGAGTGCGGCGTCGGTGACTATGTGCAGGACTTGGACGGCGCGGGTCATTGCTACGTACAACAAGCGGGCGCCTAGTGCCGAGCCGTCGA
>JAYVVU010000310.1:0-3270 GCA_043786755.1 Actinomycetota bacterium | reverse complement strand
ACTCATAGAGTGGCTATCCATGGCTGATCACGAAGGTGAGGTACTCACCACACGTGAACTGATCATCGCCGAGGCCATGCGTTGCTTCGCGGACAGCGGTTACGACGGAACTTCTTTGAACGACATCGCTGCTGGCGTCGGCATTCGTCGGCAGAGCTTGCTGCACCACTTCCCGTCGAAGGAAGTGCTGTATCACGAGGTGTTCGAAGTGTTGCTGAGCGACTGGTTCGAGCGACTCGAAGGAGCAGTCGCTGCGCCGCAAACCGGCGAGATCAAAATGGAACTAGTCATCCAAGCCGGCTTCGATCTGTTCGCGGACAACCCCGACTACGTGCGCCTCATGCGTCGCGAGGCGCTCGATGGCGGCGTGCACCTCGGCATCGACCTCGCTGCAGTGCTGCGACCGATGTTCGATCGCGCCGTCGCGTTCTTTGAGCGCGAGATGGACGCTGGCGTGTTCCGTCGGCAGGACCCTGCGCATCTGCTCATCACCGGCTATGGCGCGTTGCTTAGCTACTTCAGCGATGCGCCCTTCGTCGGCGGCCTGCTCGACGGTGATGCGTTGTCGCCCGACCACGTCGCTGCCCATCGCAAACACATCACCTCGTTCTTCGTCGCCGCGCTCAAGCCGTAGCTCGTACGCCGCGGGCGCTACGTTCGTCGGGTGGCAGTGATCAAGATCGACGGGCAAACGGTCGGGTACGAGACCGCTGGCGACGAGGGCGCGCCGGTCCTGTTGCTGCACGGGACAACGATGAGCCATACCGCGTTCGACGGCGTGCGTGCTGCAATGCCAGCCGATGTGCCGCATCAGTACGTGTTGATGGATCTGCCCGGCTCGGTTGAGTCGGAGCTTCCGAACGGCCCGCTGAACGCCGAGGTGATTGCGGCGCACGCGCACCAGCTGATGACCTCGCTCGGCCACGAGCGTTATCACGTCGTTGGATTCTCGATCGGAGCGGTCATCGCCGCCGTGCTCGCGGCCGCCGAGCAGCGTGCCGTTCGAAGTGCGACGTTGATCGCCGGTTGGATCGCAGCGGACGCTCGCATGAAGGCGACATTCAACTTGTGGCGACGGCTGCTTGAGACCGATACCAAGCTGTTCACGCGATACGCGTTCGTCGACGGTTTCACCGCCGCATGGCACGAGCAAGCGGCTGCGTTTCTGGAGATCGCCATCGACATTGCTTCGCCGATGTTGGCGCCGGGCTCCGTTGCGCACGTCGATCTCGACATCGCTGTCGACATCACCGACCACGTCGGACGCATCACGGCACCAACGCTGATCATCGGCGGCGCCGAAGATCGCTGGGTCGACGTCGCCCACAGTCACGCGCTCGGGCAAGCGATCAAGGGATCACGCGTAGAAGTACTAGCTGCCGGCCACATGATGATGGCCGAGCAACCAGCCCAAGTGGCCGCGCTCCTGCATCCGTTCCTCGCCGTGCACTGACGATGGACGTTGACGGGTTCGCCGACCTGGGATTCCTTCTGGGCTCGGTGGTGCTCGCCGTCGGTCTCGGCGTGTTGGTCTTCTGGATCGTGCGCGGGGCGCGCTGGGCACTCATGCGAGCTGACAAGTCGGGAGAAGTGAGCGATCCGGCAGGTCGCTTGTGGACGGTCCGAATCCCGCTGGCGCCGCCGATCCTGCGCCTCCCAGTCTCAAAGCGATTGTTTCGGATGCGTCGCGTCGACCAACAGAACCGGGTCGCCCGCGGCGACTCGCCCGACGGCGTTCGCACGGCAAGTTGGCGCCACGGGCTGGAGTTTCTCGGAAACTTTGAGGAGCTCGGGGGAGTCCTCGCTGTCGCTGGACTCGTCATCGCGCTGCTCGTCGTACTAGCCGCCGTGGCCGTGTTCCTCGTAGAGGCGCTGGCGGTTGTGCTGCTCGCTGTTCTCATTGGTGCGGCCCGTGCAGCATTCGGCCGCTGGCAGTGCGAGGTCGTCGATCCCGACGGGCAGCGAACGGGGATTAGCGTCGGATCGCTTGCCGATGCGCGTCTCAAGCGAGAGATGATTTCGGATTCGATCGCAAGTGGTCGACCGATTGACCTTTTTCTGGGCTGACTGTCCGGCCGTCACGGCGGGGCGGTCGCTACGGTGGCGGGGATGAGTAGCGGCGGGCGGACCCTTTCG
Source organism: Actinomycetota bacterium (assembly GCA_043786755.1). Lineage (GTDB taxonomy): Bacteria > Actinomycetota > Acidimicrobiia > Acidimicrobiales > Ilumatobacteraceae > UBA668. The sequence continues at coordinate 1,134 of JAYVVU010000310.1, read as the reverse complement.
GAAGCAGCTTCGAAGGTATTGCTGCGCGAGTTTGGTATCCCGTTGGCCGACGAGCGTGAGGTCGCCGACGCTGCTGGAGTCGCCGCCGCAGCGACCGAACTTGGCTATCCGGTTGCGGTGAAGTTGTGCGGCGATGCGATCGCACACAAGACCGAACGCGGCTTGGTGCGACTGAACGTTGCCGACGCGGCGGCGGCGGGCGTTGCCGCCACCGAGTTGCTCGCGAAAGCCACTGCGGCCGATGGCGACGTGTCGCTGCTGGTGGCGCCGATGATCAGTGGCAACCGAAACCTCATCGCAGGCGTCGTGCACGATCCGCAATTCGGCGCCAACGTCATGCTCGGGATCGGGGGAGTGTTCGCCGAAGCCATCGCCGACGTCGTGTTCCGACCGGTGCCGATCTCCGCCATCGACGCGGAGGAGATGATCGACGGTCTTGCAACGCAGAAGATGCTGGGCGCTTTCCGCGGAGAAGCCGCCGTCGATCGCGTTGCGCTCGCGGCCGTGTTGCTGGGCTTGTCCGCGTTGGCGGTTGCGCGTCCCGATGTTGCGAGCGTCGACGTCAACCCGCTCATTGTGCGCGCGGACGGTTCGCTGGTCGCCGTCGATGCACTGGTTGAACTCGCCGAACCAACTTCGCTTGCGGTGGGCTCGCGACGCAAGCGCCCGACTGACGAACAATTCCGCGCGCTGTTCGAACCGCGCGGCGTACTCATCGCTGGCGCGAGTAGCCATCCGGGCAAGTTCGGCTTCGTCAGTCTGCACAACCTGCTCGCGAGCGGTTACAAGGGCAAGGTCTTCGCGACCAACCTGCAAGGCGAGCATGTGCTTGGCATCGACACGGTGGCCGACATTGCGGAGTTGCCCGACGGCGAGATCGACCTCGTGTTCGTGTGCACGCCGGCGAGTGCGAACGAGCAAGTGCTGCGCGCGTGCGCGGCCAAGGGTGTGAAGGCCGCGTTCCTCACCTCCGCCGGTTACGGCGAGGCGGGCGACGAAGGTCGCGCGGCGGAGGAAGCGCTCGTAACGCTCGCCGACGAGTTGGGCATCTTGCTCGCCGGACCGAATGGCCAGGGGTTGGTCAGTACGCCAGCGTCGCTGTGCGCAATGATCGTCGCCCCGTATCCGCCAGCC
>JAYVVU010000309.1:0-17679 GCA_043786755.1 Actinomycetota bacterium | reverse complement strand
GGTTTCTGCGCCACCCGATTCCGAATCGGAACAGCCGCCCACGATCACGAGGGCAAAGGCGGCGATGGATAGCGGTCGGAGGCGAGTGGCAAGTGTGGTCATCGGCCCAGCCAACAACAATGGCGCCCAGCAGTCGTGAGTACCGGGTACTCAATCGCGGCACAACAGCACCTAGCCTGGCAGCCATGACTACACCGCCATCACCAACTGTCGCTCCCGCCAATGGCCGCCTTGGCGTGCTCACTGTCGGTTTGGGTGCAGTGGCATCCACGCTGATCGCCGGTGTCGAACTGGTGAAGCGTGGCGTTTCGCTCCCGGTCGGCAGCCTGACCCAGATGGGCAATATCCGCCTCGGCAAGCGCACCGACAACCGCAGCCCGCTGATCAAAGACTTCGTTCCGATCGCGACGCTCGACGACATCGTCTTCGGCGCCTGGGATCCGTTCCCGGACGACGCCTACGTTGCGGCCACCCGCGCCGGCGTGCTCGAGGGCGGCAAGCACATCGAAGCGATCAGCGAAGCACTGCGCGATGTGCGCCCGATGCCAGCCGCCTTCGATCGCGAATACGTCAAGCGCATCGACGCCGACAACACGATGCACACGATCAACAAGCGCGACATGCTCAACCGCATTCGTGAAGACATCAACCGCTTCAAGGAAGAGAAGCAGGTCGACCGCGTCGTCATGCTGTGGGCCGCCAGCACCGAGATCTTCATCGAAGTCGGTCCAGCTCACCTCACGCTCGAGGCATTCAATGCCGCGATCGACGCCAACGACCACACAATCGCCCCGTCGATGCTCTACGCCTACGCCGCAATTCTCGAAGGCGTGCCGTTCGCCAACGGCGCTCCCAACCTCACCGTTGATATTCCGGCACTGCGCGAACTCGCCAGCGAGAAGAAGGTGCCGATCAGCGGCAAGGACTTCAAGACCGGCCAAACGCTGATCAAGACCGTCATCGGGCCGATGCTGCGCTCGCGCATGCTTGGCCTTTCAGGTTGGTACAGCACCAACATCCTCGGCAACCGTGATGGCGAAGTGCTGGATGACCCCGACAACTTCAAGACCAAGGAAGAGAGCAAGCTCGGCGTGCTCGAGCACATCCTCGACCCGGTGACCTTCCCCGATCTGTACGGCGACGTGTATCACAAGGTGCGCATCAACTACTACCCGCCGCGCGGCGACAACAAAGAGGGCTGGGACAACATCGACCTCTTCGGTTGGCTCGGTTACCCGATGCAGCTGAAGATCGACTTCCTGTGCCGCGACAGCATCCTGGCCGCACCGCTTGCACTCGACCTCGTGCTGTTCAGCGACCTCGCCCAGCGCGCCGGCCTCAGCGGAATCCAGGAGTGGTTGAGCTTCTACTACAAGGCACCCATGGTTGCGCCCGGCCTACACGCCGAGCACGACCTGTTCGTGCAACAGAGTAAGCTCGAGAACACGTTGCGCTGGATGATGGGCGAAGATCAAATCACCCATCTCGGACGCGAGTACTACGACGAAGCCTGATTGAGGTAGGTCTTACTCACGACGCTGGTAGCCGAGTAGGGCAATTTGACGCTCAGCCCTGAACGACCCAAACTTGCCCTAGCGTCTGGCGCTGTGACAGCAGCGCGAGTTTGGCCGTTTGTCGGGCGCGAGTCCCTCGTCGCCGCAACTCTCGAGCAACTTGCCGCAGGGCACAACATCATCCTGGCTGGTGCCGCTGGCCTCGGTAAGACGCGCCTTGCTAGTGAAGTAGCTGCACTGTTGTCGGCCCAGCGCGTCGTCGTGCACCGGGTGGCAGCCAGCCCGGCGTCCGCGCACTTACCGCTGGCACCGTTCGCGGCGCTGATTGCATTCGAGTCGACGAACGACATCGTCGGTGCTGTGCTGCGATTTCTCGGAGCAGACGGAAGGGCCGGTGCCGGCGACCCAGTGCTCGTTGTCGATGACATGCACTTGCTTGACGATGCCAGCGCCGCAGTGTTGCAACAGGTGCTGCTCAGCGGGCATGTGCGATTACTCGGCACGTTGCGGACAGCCAACGAGCTTCCGGCAGCCGTCAGCCGATTGCGACAAGAAGCCGACGTTGCCACCATCGACGTGCCGCCGCTTGCGAACGACGACATCACCGCGATGGTCGAACACGCGCTGAACGGAAGGTTGGACGGCCGCTCGCATCAGTTGCTGATCACCGCCTGCGCGGGCAACCCGATGTACGCGCGCGAACTGGTCGAAGGCTCGCTAGCCGCTGGTTCGCTCCGCGGGCTTGAGAGTTTGTGGAGTTTCGACGGAGAAATGGCGGCAACGCCGCTGCTCGAGGAGGTAGTGCTTGCCCGACTGGCCCCACTCAACGCCGAGGAGCGCGCGGAGCTTGAGCTGTTCTCTGTCGCTGGCCAACTTCCCTACCGGTTAGTGCAGCACATCATCGACAGCGACACGCTCGAAGCACTGGAACGAAAGCAGGTCGTGCATGCAATGCCGACCGACGGCTCGCAGCCCATGCAACTCGACGTGACGCACCCGCTCTACCGCGAACTCACGCGGGCGCGTCTCGGAGCGTTAGCCAGAATGCGCAGCTATCAGAAGCTGGCAACAGCGATGGATGCCATGGCTGCCCGCGGCGAGCCAGCCCCGCCACCTGCGGAATCCATCAGAAATGCGATGTGGCACGTTCGTGGCGAGGTCGATATCGACACAGAAGCGCTACTGACGGCTGCCCGCGGCGCGGTGACCATGGGCGATAGCCCGCTCGCCGCCGAGTTAGCCGAGGTCAGCTATCGACGCGGCGGCCAGATGAAGGCCGCGCTGCTGGCTTCGTGGTGCCTCGCCGAGATCGGTCGCCACGACGAGGCGATTGAGCTGTTGAAGGACGCCGCCGACCACGCCATCGCGCCATGGGAACAGGCTGCGATGAGACTGCGCGTTGCCGAAGAGTTGTGGTGGACATCACGACCTGAGGCCGCCACCAGCTATCTCGACGAAACCGATCTTCCCGCTGGCCCGTGGAACGAACTGTTGGCAGCGCAGCGCGGTGTATTCGCGATGCTCGACGGAGACCTCCCGGAAGCGTGGCGTCGGTGCCGACCGTTGATCAACCATCCGCATCTGTCGGTCCGACTTGTTGCGGCGATCGCCGTCGGCAACGCCGGCATTAACGGCGACAGCATTGACGAAGCGATGCAAGTGTGCGGCGCAGCAGTTGCGGCGGTTGCCTCTGAGATCGACGATGAAGTTGGCCAACTCGGCGATGCCAACCTGCACCTCGCGATCCAGCTTGTCGCAATGTTGCACGGCGGCGAAGTCGCGGCCGCGGCAGAGTTCGCCGAGGCGGGGTACGCCAGCACGATTCGCCAACCCTCGATGCAGGTGCGCGCGTGGGCAGCGATGTTGTGCGGGCAAGCGCTGGCCGTGCGCGGTGAATTGCTGAAGGCGTGTCGCTACCTTGCCGAGGCCGAGCGCGGATGGGCCGGTGTTGGTCTAGAGGGCTTTGCTGGATGGTGCGCAGCCGGGCTTGCGCGCGCCCAGGCGGAGCTGGGTCGCAGCCAGGAAGCCGCTGCCTCGTTGCAGCGCGCCGAGAGTTACAACCTGCGCGGATTCGGCCTGAACGAGGCACTGCTCGACATCGCCCGTGCTTGGGTAGCTGTCGCAAACGACCGCCGCGCCCAGGCGGCTGCGACCCTCACTCACACGATCGACCGGGCGACCACTTTGGAGCAGTGGACGCACGTCGCCGAGGCATGGCACGAAGCAGCGCGACTCGATCTACTCGACGGCGTCGAAGGGTTGGATCAGTGGCGACGACCAGCGGCACGTCTCGCCGCAACCCGTTTCGACTTCGTGCATGCGTATCGGTCCAAGTCTGTTTCCGATCTGGAGAAGGCGAGCGCCACCTTCGAATCACTCGGTGCCGTTCTCTACGCCGCCGAGTCGGCGGCGGCTGCTGCCGGTGCCGCCCACAAAGCCAGGGCCACCAAAGATGCCACGCGATTGGACGGAATCGCTGGCCGTCTGCTGGCCCAGTGCGGCCAAACCCGAACTCCGCTGCTTACCGGCCGCGACGCAGGGCCGTTGTCGACCCGCGAAAGTGAAGTTGCCCGTCTCGCGGTCCAGGGACTGACCAATCGTGAAATCGCGAGGCAGTTGGTGATCGGCGAACGGACAGTCGAGAACCACATCTATCGCATCTTCATCAAGCTGGGCATCGATGCGCGTGATCAAATCGCCGGGGTACTTACTCCTGACCGACCGGACTGATTGAGTACCGAACACTCACGACAGAACAGGCGGCCCGTGATTGGGTGGCAACCATGACCGCGTTGGCCGACGTATTCGAACGACTCACCGCCGATCCATCCTTCGCCGACGACATTCGCCGCAACCCAGCGGAAGCACTGCGCGAATTCGACCTTGATGCCAGCGAACTCATTCGTCTTGAGCGAGCGCTGGGTTCGCCATTGTCGGGCGCAGGCGAGTACCGCCCGGCGCCCGATTGAGTACCTGGTACTCACGACACGAGTCACCGCCGCGACGACGATGGCGCAATGACCGACATCTCCGAGTTGAACGCCCTCCGAGCCCGCCTTGATCAGTTGGAGGCAGAGGTAGCCCGCAAACAAGTGGAACATGCGGAAGAACGAACAACCCGTCGCGGCATGCTGCGCCTTGCTGGTGCAGCCGCAGTCGGCGGCTTGGCGGCAGCAGTGACCAGCGACCCGGTCGCCGCCACCGACAACTCGGCCGTGCTCGCCGGAGTCTCGGGCAACACCGCGACGCTGCCCACTGGCATCGCGGTGGGGGCTGCCTCCACCGTGTACGGACTCGGCTGCTATGAAACTGGGCTCGGCACGCTGAACGCCGATCTGGGTCGCCCGGCCGTACTCGGCCACGCCACAGGTACTGCGTTCACCAAGGGCGTCGCCGGCCACAACACCTCCACTGGCGGTTCCGGGGTTTATGGCCTCGATGGCGGATCGGATCCCTTTAGCACCGCTGTCAAAGGTAAGAGCACGAACGGCACAGGCGGCTGGTTCGAAGGCTCCAGCATTGGCTTGTATGGCTCGGGCGGTGAAGGAGTCTTGGGCTTTTCGGCGAATGGGGTGGGCATGGCTACGTCGGGTGCGCAGGGCGCAATCATTTTGCGCACCTTTGGGGTCGGCGCACCTCCGGCGCGAGCAACTCCGTTCCAGATGAGAACGCTGGAAACCGACAGCGACGGCAATGTCTGGTACTGCTACGAGACCGGCACACCTGGAAAGTGGCGCAAGATCGCCGGCTCTGCAACGGCCGGTGCGTTCCATCCGATTACACCGACTCGCGTGTACGACTCACGTGCCGCGCTACCGACACCCGGGCTGCTCGCCGCCGGCGCCAACCGCACCGTGTCCGTTGCTGACGGACGCGACGGCAACGGCACAGTCACTACGCCCAATCTCGTACCCGTTGGTGCAACTGCGGTGGCCGCCAACATCACCGTCACCGGCACGACCGGCGCAGGCGGCTACCTCGCTGTCAACCCCGGCGGCATCACAACGGTCGGCGCCTCGACGATCAACTGGTTCGGCGCTGGGCAGAACCTCGCCAACGGCGTCACTCTCACCCTCAACGCGACGCGTCAGTTGACGGTGGTCTGTGGCGCAGGCGGCGGCAGCACCCACTTCATTGTCGATATTGCCGGCTACTACCTGTAGTCGGCTTAGGCGACAACTACTCGTTGCACGCGCACGTCGCCGTCGTGCATCGGTAGCTCGTCGAGCAACTGCTCTCGAAAACACACACCGGCATTCGGCGCGTGCACGCGCGGTAGGAAGCGGTCGTAGAAACCGCCGCCGTATCCCAGCCGGTCGCCCTTGTCCGTAAACGCAAGGCCAGGCACGATCACGAAGTCAACGACGGCGAGCTCGAGCGCCGGTCCAACTGGCTCGCGCACACCAAACGAACTTGTCGCCAGTGGCCCAGCCCCATCGCATACAACAAGCTCGCCGCCCTCAACGCGAGGCAACAACAGTCGCTTGCGATCGGCTTTCAGCACCGCGAACAAGGCGTCGGTATCGGGTTCGCTGTTCATACCGACGAACGCCATCACGTTGGTGGCATCTCGATACGCGGGTAGCTCTGCGACCAACGACCACAATTCGACGCTGCGTAACACACGATCAGTGACAGCATCACGAACTATCCGCATACGGCGGCGTAGCTCCGGCTTGTCGTCCATTGCGTGACCTTCTCACACATCGCGACGACTCCGCTTCATCTACAGTCGCTGATGTGGCAGACAGTCAACTCGACCCACTCGTCTTCCGACGGGTGCTCGGTTACTTCCCTACAGGGGTGACCGTGGTAACTGCGTGTACTGACGAAGGCGCGCCGGTGGGACTCACCATTGGATCGTTCACATCTGTATCAATCGATCCACCGCTGGTCGGGTTTCTGCCAATGGTCCACTCCGAGCGCTGGCCGGAAATCAGAGCCACCGGATCGTTCTGTGTGAACGTGCTGGGCGCTGAACAAGGTGACCTGTGCTGGCGCTTCGCGCGTACGACGGTTGAGCAGCCATTCGACGGTGTGCGCTGGGGCCGATCAGCTGTAACTGGCTCACCGATTATCCATGGCGCGATCGCATGGATCGATTGTTCGATCGAGGACGTTGTCGTCGCCGGGGACCATCACTTCGTGACTGGCCGAGTGTTGGCGCTGCAGCACGTTGAACCAGAAACCGAACCCAATCCGCTGCTTTTCTTCCGCGGCCAGTTAGGCGAGTTTAAACAGCATGACTAAGCGCCCGCTTGTTCTCGCCGCCACATTCGACGTAATCGTGATTGTCGCATTCGTCGTCATCGGCCGTCGTAACCATGACGAAGGCGAGGCAGTCGATGGAGTGCTGCGCGTCGCCGCACCATTTCTCATCGGACTCGCTGTTGGTTGGTTGATCGCACGTGCCTGGAAGGAACCAACCGCGACGACGACGGGAATGGTGATCTGGCCGGTGACCGTTGCCGTTGGAATGCTGGTCCGCCGCCTCGTGTTCGACGACGGCACCGCGTTGGCGTTCATCATCGTGGCCACGGTCTTCACTGGCCTGCTACTGATCGGCTGGCGAGCCCTTTACGGTCTCCGCAAGTAGTTCCAAGCCTTCTTCGCGGAACTGCGCGATCGAACTGATGCCGCTGAGTTGCATCACCGAGCGCAGCTCAGCAGTCAGTAGTTGCAACATGTGCGCTACGCCACGCTCGCCCGCGGCCGCAACTGCGTAGACGTACGCCCTGCCAACAAACGCCATATCGGCACCGAGTGCCAGTGCGACCGCGACGTCGCCACCCGTGTGAATGCCCGAATCAACGACGATCGGTACGTCGGGTCCAACAGCGGCACGCAACGGCGCAATCTGATCCGCCGACGGCACGCAGCGATCGAGTTGGCGGCCGCCGTGATTCGAGAGGTGAAATCCGTCGACGCCGACGTCGAGCGCGCGCCGCGCGTCGGCTGGTCCGATCGGCCCCTTCAGCAAGAGCGGGCCTTGCCACCGCGCGCGTAGCTGCGTGATGTGCGACCAGTTCAGCGATTCGTCGAACAATCCGCCTTTGGTGGTGGTCGATGCGCTGGCGACCTCGTCCTCGGTGAGCGCAGTCAAGTTCGCGAACTCGATCGCCGGGTTGGTGAGCATCCGCACCCAATAGCGCGGATGGCGACCAATGTCGAAGATCGTGCGCAGGCTGAGCTCTGGCGGAATGCTGAGTCCGTTGCGCGCATCGCGCGCACGTCGCCCAGTGACGGCGGTGTCGATCGTGACTTCCAACGCCTTGTAACCGGCAGCCGCGGCGCGATCGACGAGCGGATCGCTCAGTCGTTTGTCGTTGGTGATGTACAGCTGAAACCACAGGTTCGGATGGCCGGTCGCCGCAACGTCTTCGATGGTGGTGGTCCCGACAGTCGACAGCGTGTACGGAACGCCGGCGGCCATCGCTGCCCGACAGGCGGAGACCTCGCCGGTCGGGTGCATCATGCGCGTGTAACCCGTTGGGCTCAGTCCGATTGGTTTGCGAAACGGCTGCCCAAAAATCTCGCCCGACAGTGGAACAATCGACACGTCGCGTAGCAATCGCGGGTGCAACTGTCGCCGAGCGAACGCTTCACGGTTGGCCCGCAGGGTGATCTCTTCGTCGGCGCCGCCATCGACGTAATCGAAGACAGCTCGCGGCAACCGACGACGAGCGATCGCGCGAAAGTCGTCGGCGAGCACGACCTTGTTCAGCAGGCGTTGCGTGCCACTGCGCTCGAACTTGCGCAACTGAACGAGCTTGAGAACATCGCGCGGCTTCATGAGCGCGACGACTGGTAGTTCACGGCTGGTAGTTCACGGCAGGGTGTTGGTGATGGCGCCGGTCTCGGCGCCTTGCACGAGCTTGGCGTACTTGCCCAACACTCCGGTCGTGTAGCGCGGCGCTTTCGGTTGCCACGAGGCGCGACGCTTGGCGAGTTCGCTGTCGTCGACCAACAGGTCGAGGCTGAGCTCGTGCACATCGATCGAGATTTGGTCGCCGTCGCGCACGAACGCGATCGGTCCCCCGTCGGCTGCCTCGGGCGCCACATGGCCAATGCAAAAGCCCCACGTGCCGCCGCTGAAGCGACCGTCGGTAATCAGCGCGCAGTCGGCGCCACGACCGGCACCCTTCAACGCACCGGTGATTGCCAACATCTCGCGCATCCCCGGCCCACCCTTCGGGCCTTCGTAGCGGATCACCAGCACCGTGCCAGGCACGATCGAACCGGCCAAGATCGCAGTCATTGCATCGCTCTCGTCGTCGAACACGCGAGCTGTTCCAACGAACTGCTTCTGCTCGGCAGAGAGTCCGGCGACCTTCACCACAGCACCCTTAGGTGCAAGCGAGCCGGTGAGTACGACGATGCCACCCTCACTGTGCAACGGCTTGTCGATCGGGTACACCACCACGCCATCGGGTGCCGGCGGATTGATCTCTGCCAGGTTCTCGGCCATCGTCTTGCCCGTCACGGTGAGGCAGTCGCCGTGCAGCAGGCCAGCGTCGAGCAGATGCTTGAGCACGACCGGCACACCGCCGACGACGTCGAGGTCGCTCATATGGAAGCGGCCGCCGGGCTTCAAGTCAGCGATGTGCGGAACCTTGGCTGCAATGCGATTGAAGTCGTCGAGCGCCAGTTCCACACCGGCTTCGTTGGCGATCGCCAACAAGTGCAACACAGCGTTGGTGCTGCCGCCGAGTGCGGAGGTCACGGCGATCGCGTTCTCGAACGCTTTCTTCGTCATGATCATTCGCGGTGTGATGCCGAGGCGCAGCAAGTTGACGACTGCTTCACCAGCCATCCGTGCATCACCCTCGCGACGGCCGTCGATCGCTGGCGGCGAAGCAGTTCCGGGCAACGACATGCCGATGGCCTCGGCGATCGAGCTCATCGTGTTCGCCGTGAACATGCCACCGCAGGCGCCCTCACCCGGGCAAGCGTTGCGCTCGATAGCGCCGAGTTCGTCTTCGGTGATGAGCCCGAGCGCGCAAGCACCGACAGCTTCGAAGACGCTGGTGATATCGAGCGCCTTGCCATCAAGGTGGCCCGGCATCGTGCTGCCGTTGTAAACGAACACGCTCGCCAGATCGAGCCGGGCCGCGGCCATCAGCATCGCCGGGATGCTCTTGTCGCAACCGGCAAGACCGACAAAGCCGTCGAGTCGTTCGGCGTGCATTACGCACTCGACCGAGTCGGTGATCACTTCCCGGCTGACCAGCGAGGCGCGCATTCCTTCATGGCCCATGCTGATGCCGTCGCTGACCGTGATCGTGCCGAATTCCATCGGGAAGCCGCCAGCGGAACGCACGCCATCCTTAGCGAACTCGGCGAGCTTGCGCAGCGTCATGTTGCACGGCGTCACTTCGTTCCAGGTGGAAGCGATTGCAACTTGCGGCTTTACCCAGTCGTCGTCGGTCATTCCGACGGCGCGCAGCATTGCGCGTGCTGGAGCTTTTTGGAAACCGTCGGTGACGTCGCGACTACGCGGTTTTACATCGACGGGAGTGCCGTCTCGGTTGGCCATGAGGCCGAGCCTACGCGTCGGCGCTTCAACGAGGTAACTCCAAGCACCGCCAACAAAACGACACCCGAGCCAGCCGTGATCCAGCGCAGCCCGGCGCGGTCGGCGAGTTGGCCCTGCAGCAATGTGCCCAGTGGGAACATGATTCCGAGCACGAACGAGTTGACCGCCAGCACCCGCCCGCGGAGTTCGTCTGGCGCCGACTGCTGCGCGACGCTCATGAACGAGGTGAACGCATAGCCGTAGATCACGCCGAGAAACACGATCGCGACTGCAGCGAGCCAGAGCTTCGGCGCAATGGCGTACAACACAAGTGCCGGGCAGAGCGCAGTCACCGCTGAAATCATCACCCTCGGTAGACCCCAGCGCGTCGTGACCGATCCCAGTGTGAACGCAGCCGTTACGGCGCCGATGCCTTGCGACGTCACGAGCACGGAAGTTGCCGCGGAACCGCCACCGAACACGCTTGTTGCCATCAGCGGTACGAATGCGATGAACGGTGAGGCGATGAAGATGGTCGCGATCATCAGCACCAACATCGATCGCATGGCCGGCGTGTCTCGCGCAAACCGAATTCCGTCGGCTAGTGCACCGAAGATCGGACGACGTGAACCAGATGGCTGATTGAACGGCACCAACAAAACGGCAACGCAAACGCCGAGGTAGCTGACAGCGTTGCACCACAGAGCCAGCGAGATCCCGCCGATCGAGATGGCAATCGCAGCGAATGCAGGTCCGATCACGCGGCCGATGTTCCATTGCGCGTTCGAGAGCCCTACTGCTGCCACCAACTGATCGCGGGGGACCAGCGATGGCAGCGTTGTCTGGAACGAAGGGAACGTGAACGCTTGGACGCTTCCCGCGATGAACGCAACGACAGCGAGTCCGCCGGCGTGCGCATTACCAGTACCGACCCAGGCCGCAATAGCCGATGCAATCAGCGCCGAACTGATGTTGCCGACAACCAACACCTTTCGGCGACGAAGACGATCGGCCATCGCAGACCCGATAGGACCAACGAGCGCTCCGGGGATGAAGCCGGCGGCGGTCACAATCGCCGCCGAACTCGCTTTACCCGTCGTATGCGCGACGTAATAGCCGAGCGCGACCGACTCCATCCATGTGCCGATGTTCGACACCAACGCACCGGTCCACATCAACCGAAATCCGCGCGACTTGAACGGTGCAAGCGACGCGGAAGCCACGTCTGGAAGTTAGTTCCGCGAAGTTCGACGTTGTTGCAACGACGCACTTACCGCTTTGCCGTCGGCCTTGCCCTTGCTCGCCTTCATCACCAAGCCAACGAGCGCACCCATCGCCTTCGCGTCGCCGTTGCAGAACTTCTGCCACGCATCGGGGTCGGCGGCGATGGCTTCATCAACGAACGCTTCAACGGCCGAGGTATCGATCGCCTCAAAGCCGTGCGCCGCGGCAATGGCAGTCGCATCACCACCGCCATTAGCTACCAGTTCGGCAAGAACCGTCTTAGCCTGTGTGGCGGTGATAGCGCCCGAAACTTCCATTTGCGTCAAGACGGCAACATCAGCGGCCGCGACCGTCGGCGAATCGGCGAAAGCTTCCTTTACGTAAACAAGGGCTCGGGCCGCATCGCCGCCGGCGGTGGCGATCGCGAGGACGTAGTCGTCTTGGCCGCGCTCGACCACGATGGTGACGGCTTCGCTGTTGGCTGCTTGGCCGGTCGCTTCGGCAAGGCGGGCGCGACGTGCTGCGGGCAGCATCGGCAATGCGGCCTTCACCTTCGCGATCCATTCGGGCGACGGCGACAGCGGAACTAGGTCGGGCTCGAGGAAGTAGCGGTAGTCGTCGGCGTCTTCCTTGCTGCGCAGCGTGTGCGTGCGACCGTCGCCTTCATCCCAGTGGCGCGTTTGCTGGCGTACGACGTCGCCACCTTCGATGAGATCGATCTGGCGGCGCGCTTCGTACTCAATCGCGCGACCGATCGAACGCACGCTGTTGACGTTCTTGATCTCGCAGCGCGTCCCCAGCGGCGTGCCTGGCTTGTGCACGCTGACGTTGGCATCGACGCGCATCGAGCCCTCTTCCATCTTCGCGTCGCTCGCGTCGATGGCCACGAGGATGCCGCGCAGTTCGTTGACGTAGGCGCGCGCGTCCTCGGCGCTGCGGATGTCGGGGCGGCTGACGATCTCGACCAATGGAACGCCGGCACGGTTGAGGTCGATCAGCGAATACGTCGCGCCGTGCACGCGGCCGCCCGACCCGCCGACGTGAGTGCTCTTGCCGGCGTCTTCTTCCATGTGCGCCCGCTCGATGCCGACGCGGACACCGTTGGGAAGGTCGAGATATCCGTCAACGTTCAGCGGTTGGTCGTACTGGCTGACTTGGTACGCCTTGGGCATGTCGGGGTAGAAGTAGTTCTTGCGGTGGAACGTGCACGCCTGAATCGTGCAGTTGAGTGCGGCGCCGATGCGCATTGCCAGCTCGACGGCACGCTCGTTCAGCACAGGCAGCGCACCCGGCAGACCGAGCGTCACCGGATCGATGTTCGTGTTCGGCTCGTCGCCGAAACGGTTGGGACTGCCACTGAACAGTTTCGTTGCAGTCGCCAATTCGACGTGCACCTCTAATCCAACAACCAATTCCCATTCGCCCGGAAGACCGTCGTATTCACTCATTTTGCAAGACCCCGCTCAGCCGCGGCGGACTGAAGTCCCCGCTCGAGCGCGGCAGCGACTCGGAACATCATCGGTTCTTGCAACGTTCCCGCCAGCACTTGCACTCCGACGGGAAGTCCGTGAGCACCGGTGCCGAACGGAACGCTCATTCCAGGCTGACCGGAGAGGTTCGCCGGGATTGTGTACGTGTCGCACAGATACATCGCCAACGGATTGTCGCCCTTGTCACCGAACTGAAAGGCGACGCTTGGCGACGCCGGTAACACCAGTGCGTCGGCGTGTTGATAGGCGCGATCGAAATCCTCGCTGATCAGACGACGCACTTTCAACGCCTTGCCGTAATAAGCGTCGTAGTAACCAGCGCTCAGCGCATACGTGCCGAGCATGATGCGTCGCTTGACCTCGTCACCAAAACCGGCAGCGCGCGTCGCGCCGTACATCGCGTTGGTGTCGGCGGCCTCGACGCGCATGCCATAACGCACACCGTCGTAGCGGGCGAGGTTGCTGCTCGCCTCGGCCGGCGCGATCAGGTAGTAGGCGGTGAGACCAAACGTGAAGGCCGGAACCTGCACATCGACGATCTTGGCGCCCGCTGCGCGCAACGTGTCGAATGCAACCTCAACGCGCTCGACCACATCGGGGTCGGCGCCTTCAGGTAGATCGGTGATGCGACCGATGCGCAGGCCAGCGACATCTTGCTTGATCGCCTCGCGCAGCGATGGGTGCGCCTTCGGAATCGAGGTCGAGTCCATCGGATCGTGACCGCCGATGACATCGAGCATCAGCGCCGAGTCTTCAACACTGTTGGTGAACGGTCCGATCTGATCGAGGCTGCTGGAAAACGCGATCAACCCGTAGCGACTGACGTAGCCGTACGTCGGCTTGACCCCAACAACTCCGCACAGCGCGGCTGGCTGACGGATCGAGCCACCGGTGTCGCTACCGAAACCAACTTGCGTGAAGCCGGCGGCGACCGACGCAGCGCTGCCGCCGCTGCTGCCGCCCGGAACGCGCGACGTGTCGTGCGGGTTGCGGGTTGGACCGAACGCCGAGTTCTCGGTACTACTTCCCATCGCGAACTCGTCGAGGTTTGTCTTGCCGACGACAATCGCGCCCGCATCGCGCAAGCTGCGCACGACGGTCGCGTCGTAGGGCGGCTTCCAGCCTTCCAAGATCTTCGACGAGCACGTGGTCGGGATACCGCGCGTGCACATGTTGTCCTTCAACGCGACGGTTACGCCGGCGAGTGGACCGGGGTCTTGACCATCAGCAACTCGCTGATCGATCGCCTCAGCATCGGCGCGCGCCTGGTCGGCGAGCACAAGGTTGAAGGCGTGGATCTCGGGCTCGCGTTCCGCGATCACCGCTAGGTGTTGCTCGACGACATCAACCGCTTTGCGCGAACCGGCACGCACACCGGCCGCGATCGCGGTAGCGGTTGTGCGCGACGCAGAGTCGGGGCTCACAGGTCCGACCCGACAATCGGCGGCACTCGAAAGCGGCCATCTTCTGCCTCGGGCGCGGCTGCCATCACCTCATCGCGATCCAAGCATGGCTGCACAACGTCGGCGCGCAACACGTTGACCAGCGGATACGCCTGCGTCATCGGCACGACGGCCGACAAGTCGAGCGCATCCATGTCGGCGAAGTGTTCGAGCATGCCTTCGAGTTGCGCCGTCATCCGCACCAGTTCGTCGGGCGCAAAATCGAGCCGTGCTAGTCGAGCAACTTTGGCTGCGACTTCCGGCGTGATGCGGGGTTCGGGCACGAGGGTGAAGCCTACGGGGCAAGCCCGCAGGGAGCCCTGCCGAATTAGCGGGCGTGCAGGTGCAACAGCATCCCCGACTCGGGGTGTTGGCGCGGAAGTTGCACGCCATGGCCCGCGAGCTGGGCACCCGTGAGCGTCAGGCCGCTAGCTGGCCATTCAAGCCGCGAACCTGGAAGCGGAACATGGGTAATGGTGTAAAGCGCGTCGGGAACAAGCCCAGGCAAACGCAACGGGGGCGGCAACAAGCTGAGCCCTGTCGTGAGTTGTACGTGGGCAACCAATGCCTCGCGACGATCTGCCGAGTACACGCCGTACTCGTGACTGGCGATCGTCTGGCCATTGAAAACCGGATCGAAGCGAACCGAATCGCCGCTGTGCAGCAACGGGCGGAAACGTTTGTGCAACGCGATCATCGCGGCCAGTTGTGTTCGCTCGTCATCCGTCAGCGTCAGCACGTTCCACTCGACGCCGAGGTGACCAAACATCGCGGTGAGCCCGCGGAAGGCGAGAGAATGAACGCGACCCGTTGTGTGCGAGCGAGTCGGCCCGATGTGCGCGCCCATCACTTCATACGGCAGCAGCATCGAGGCACCTTGCTGAATGGTCTGTCGTTCCAGCGCATCGTTGCAATCGCTCGTCCACACCCGCTCGACGCGGCGCAACATCTCCAGGTCGATGCGCCCGCCACCACCTGCACAGCTCTCGAATTCAACGTTCGGGAACCGCTCGCGAAGTTCGTCGAGTAGGCGATACACCGCGTGCGTCTGTGCACTAGTACCCGCAGCCCCGCCAGCGCCACTGCCTTGCACGTGGCGCCTGTTCATATCCCACTTCACGTACGCGATGTCGTTCTCGCGCAGCAGTGCGTCGAGCGCGTTCAACACGTGATCAAACGCGTCAACGCGCGCAAGGTCGACGACCAGTTGATTACGACCGTGCACCGGCTCGTAACCCTCGGTGACCATTGCCCATTCGGGATGCGCGCGGAACGTGTCGCTGTCGGGGTTCATCATTTCCGGCTCAACCCAGATACCGAACTCCATGCCGAGTGAACGCACGTGCCTAATCAACGGAGCCAACCCGTCGGGATACAGATCGCGCGCGACGGTCCAGTCGCCGAGTCCGCTGGTCGTGTCGCGCCGCGAACCGAACCAACCGTCGTCAAGTACAAAGCGTTCAACCCCGACAGCAGCAGCAGCCGAGGCGAGTTCTTTCAGTTGCGCCGTGTCGTGGTCGAAGTAGATCGCCTCCCAGGTGTTCAACAGCACAGGACGTTGCGACTCGGGGTGCGCTGGCAACGAACGCGCGTGGCGGTGAAATGCGTTGCTGGCGGCCGTCAGTCCTTCCGAGGAATACACGCCGAGCAACGTTGGCGTTGTGTACGTCTCGCCAGGTTCCAGACAACACTCACCCGGAAGCAGCAACTCGCCCGCCTGCACGTACCGACGACCATCGGGCATGCATTCGGCATACATCGTGTGGTTGCCACTCCACGCAACGTGCACACCCCACACCTCGCCGTGCCACTCACCAAAGCCAACCTCTCCCGCGAACATCAGCGGCGAGTGTTCGTGCGAGGTGCGACCACTGCGGTTCTCGGCAGACCACGTCCCACCGCGCCACGGGTGCCGAACGGGATGGAACTCGCGCGACCAGCGACCAATGAATGTGAGTAGCTCGCTGGCGTGCGCCGGCAGCGGAACCGTTGCATGCAGTCCGCCGAGCAGGTAGCGATTGCGCCCGTTGCCAGTTCCTTCGTTGGTGAGCGAACACTTGACCGCTAACACATCGTCGAGGGTGATCGTGACCGACATTCGCAGCTGGGCGACATCGTCGACGGCGTGCACGACAACCCCGCTAGCTATGTGATCGACGCCGGCGGGTCGAAAACGCGGGGCCCACGCGCGACCACCATTGCGATGCCCCGTCAATCCCGGCCGTCCGACGAAACCCGAGCCATGTTCGGGCACGACGCTGATCGGCGCAGTCACATCAAGTCCGCCATGCACAATCGGTCGCGCGAGCGCCGCGACAACTGAGTCGCCGTCAACCTCACCAAGCGGTGCGCCCCAGTAAGCAATCACCGGTGCGCCAAACGACTCGTCGATCAAGACGTCAGCGCCGCGCCCCCGCAGATGAATCACACCCGCCAACGTAGCCACCCAATTCCCCGTCGAGTGTTTCGTGCCCGTGTGCGGGCAGGAAACACTCGACACGCAGGAAACACTCGACTCAGCGGATGGCTAGGAGGCGGGAGACGACTTGTTCGGCTTCGTCTGCAGAGCCGCCGTGGTTCGTGACTGCAGAAAGGAACTGATCGCGTTCGATCACACGTGCGACGAGATCGCTCGTCGCTGTCACAGTTGCGGTGCGCGGCACATCGCGCAGCAGAGCAATCTCGCCAAACGAATCGCCGCCGCCGAGCGGGCGAACGTGCTCGCCGCGGATCGACACGTCGACAGTTCCCGACTCGATGACGTAGAACAGGTCGCCGCCTTCACCCTCGCTGAATACCGTCTGCCCACTGGGCAGCGAGACAATTTGCGATCGGCGTGCGAGTCGCTCAAGGACGTTGTCCGGCAACATGCCGAGAATGGCTACGCCGCGCAGCAGTTCCAATCCGTGAGGCGCGAGTGCAACCTTGTCGATGCGCGCGAGTCCAGCGAGTCCGACGAACACCACGGCCGTGACCCCAGCACCGACGACTACTAGTCCGCTACGCAAACCGATGGTGTTGATGAGGATGGGCATCAGCAGAGCACCAAGTGCCATGCCGCCGACAATCGCGCTTTCCATCGCGCCGAACACGCGGCCCATCACCGCATCGGGAACAAGCCGTTGCAGAATTGTGAACGCGTTGACATCAACGACCGAGTTGGCGATACCGATCAACCCCATCGCGATAAGCGCGGATACCAGCGTGGGCCACGCCGCGATCAGCAACAGCGGCGCGGCCCACAAAATGACGCCCAAACCGAAATCGCGAGCGAGCTTGCCGCGCGCCGCCAGCAGCAACGCCACAAACCCACCGATCAGTCCGCCAACACCGACCGCCGAGTTGATCAATCCGACGCCACCCTGCCCGAGATCCAGGAGGTCGAGCGCGATGGCGACGCTGAAGACCAACGATGCACCGGCAACGACGGTTTGCGCGCAATACAGACCGATCAACAGACGAATGTCGCGGTTGCGGAAGATTTCGCGATAGCC
>JAYVVU010000308.1:0-3306 GCA_043786755.1 Actinomycetota bacterium | reverse complement strand
TGGTGCCCACGCTGCTGCAGCAGTTGAAGCCGCTCGCGTGAGCCGCGCGGTGCGGGTTTTCAGTGAGCGGCCGTTGCGTGACGTGCAGCGGACCGACGAGCGGCGCGGCTGGGCGGCGGAGCACGGCCATCAGCCGCCCTTCTGCCGATGTCGCGGATGCCGACACGCGGCCATCCAAAGCGGTCGCTCAGTGTTGTGAACACTCAGTCGGCGTGCCGGCGAAGTCAATACGCGTTGGGGTTTTCATAGTCGGGCCGCCCGATTCCTCATGACTGACAGCGTCGCCTATCATTCTCGCGAGTTTGGCGGTGGCCGAAGGATCACAGCGCTTCGCGTGGCTGGCGTGCATGCAGTGGACGCCGATCCCGCCCGCGCCGCGCAACCCTGTCGGCCCTAGCACCTACATGGCCATCCAAAAGCAAGAGTTCTACGAGGGAGCGGCGCTGCATCAGCTCATTCGTGGCTGCAGCGGCGCGAAGATTGCCTTCGTCGCGCCGTTCTTTGAGCTGAACGACCGCATCCGCGTGCATTTGAAGTACTCGACCGGGGTTCGTAGTCCCTGGGGCTTCACATTCATGCCCGAAGAGCAGCGACTCTTGGTATCTGAAGCAGAGGGCCTGCCCATCGTCATCGGGCTTGTCTGCGGCTCTGATGGGGTGGCCGCGATTCCATCGGAGTTGTTCCTCAGCATCGCGCGCCCTCGTGATGTCGCGGTTCGGGTCGCATGCGCCAGGCGCCACAGAGAACACTTTGAAGTGAGCGGCCCCGACGGCGTAGCCCCGGGCAAGATTCCACCGTCCAACTGGCAACGACTACTCAGCGAGTGACCCCATGACAATGAAGCACCGCGACCAAGTACTCCGCCTTCTGCACATGCAGGTCAGCAACGAGTCGGAAGTTGAGGACATCCGCAAAACTGCAGAGGAGGTTGCCGGCCAGTGGGTCAATCCTCTGAGCGGCGGCAGCGAGGAGACCAACGGCCTGATCTACGGTCTGGTGCAGAGCGGAAAGACTGGCGTTCTGACGGTCACGGGCGCGATGGGAGCCGATGAAGGCTATCGAACCATCATCATCCTGACTTCGGATATCGATCCGCTGTACGAGCAGACCTTCGGCCGCGCCCAAGAGGCATTTCCCGGCATCGACATCCTCGGAAAGAAGGACATCCGCGATCCGGACGCCTTTCTCCAGCGAATCAAGGTGGGGACGTGCGTGATCGTCGTCACCAAGAACTCCAGTCTTCTCAACGCCCTGATCGAGAACTTCAAGAAGGGGCGAGTCAGGGGTTTGACCTGTCTCATCATCGACGACGAAGCTGATCAAGCGAGCCTCAACACGAAGGCAAGGCGCGAGGACGGGTCGCGCAGCGCGATCAACGAGCGGATCGGCGAGCTGCGCGCCTTCTTCCACAAGAACACCTACCTTCAGGTGACTGCGACGCCGCAGGCTTTGTTCCTGCAAGAAGGGGCTCACGCATTCCGACCGAAGTTCACAGTACTGAGCCACCCGGGCGCTGACTACGTCGGCGGCGACGACTTCTTCTCGGATGACTCGCCCCTTGTCAAGGAGTTTGAACTGCGGGACATCACAGTGCTCGCGCCGGGAGCGCAACCGAACCCGACAGCGACTGTTCCTGACTCGCTGATGCGCGCGCTGGACACGTTCATGATCGGCGCAACCTTCAAGCGCATCGCCGCGGCGGACCAGAACTGCGCATTTCTTTGCCACGTCAGTACGAAAACCCGCGATCACGACCACATCGTGGATCTCCTGCGCAAATACAAGAACGACCTGTCCAAGCTGCTCAAGGATCGAAACCCGAAGGTCGTCAAGCGGCTTCAGGACGCGTACGACGACCTGGCCGCAACACACAAGGACCTGGCCAAGAGCAACTTCGACGACTTGCTGGAATCGATCGAGTTCTTCTCGCCGGGCATCGCTGTTAAGCTCGTCAACGGCGAGACTGATGAAGACGTCGCGGTTCGATCACCCTACAACCTCTTCGTCGGCGGCAACAAGCTCGGGCGAGGCGTAACGATCAAGAACCTGCTTGTGAGCTACTACGGCCGCAATCCGCGCACACCGCAAGCCGACACTGTCCTTCAGCATGCGCGCATGTACGGCTACAGAAGGAAGGATCTCGGCCTTCTTCGACTATTCCTCCCCAACGAGCTGCGTGTCGTCTTTCGCGCGATCAATCGCATGGAGCGCAGCCTGCGCGAACTGATCGCAGCGAGGCCGACTGAAGAGTTCCGTGGCATCTACCTGGAAGGTGGCCTTCAACCGACTCGCAAGAACGTGCTGGTTCCTGGCTCGCTCGGCGTGTACACGGGGGGCAGCAACTACAACCCCGCGCAGATCTTGCGGGATTCCTCTGTCGCCGGCGCTACGGCGAAGATCGACAAGACGTTGGATGGCGTTGCCAACAAGACGCATGCCGAGCTAACGATCGATGACATCAAGTCCTTGATCGAACTGACGAGGCCCGACGAAGCAGAGTCTGAGCATGTTTGGGACTCGGTCGCAGTTGCCGAATCGATCAGCCAGTACGCCAAGCTCAGCGGCCATTCGGTCGGCTACGTGTACGTCGATCGCGATCGCGACCTACAAGGCCGACGACGAGAAACTCAGGGCGTGTTGTCGGGCGGCGAGGTCCGCACTGTCCCTGACACGCACTTGACGCTATTCATGCTTCGCACGAAGGCGCACGGCAAGGAACAAGCTGCATGGTGGCCGCAGATCCGATTCCCTACGGGCCGCTATGCGTTTGCGTTTGCCATTTAGCCCGCGCTTCAACGCAGAAGCTGAACGGTCAAGCCGCGTAGCCGACGCTGGGCGCCCGAGCCATCGCCCGAGCAGCCATGTCTAACAACGTGGCCACAACCAAGCTGATCAAAACTGCGTGGGTTCGAGCCGGGTGGCGCGCTGAAGAACTACATCGCCTATGCGGTCTTCCCGAAGTTCAAGAACTTCGAACCGGGAACGCGCGTCGACTTCTCCTTCCCGCTTACGGCGGTGGTCGGTGCGAACGGCGTAGGAAAGAGCTCGCTTCTCCATGTACTGTGGGGAATGCCGCACGGTTACTCGACGTCGAAGTTCTGGTTTGCAACCGAGCTTGATCCGAGCTCGACGAACAACGCGCTCGCCCGTGGCGACCATTCTCCTGCATGTCTTTCCCGCAAATCTGGATGAACTCAAGCCGCCGTTGCCAGCGGACATCCCCCGGTAGTCACGTTCCGCCGGGTCGCCTATCGTGGTTCTACCGAGATGTCAAACAAGCGTGTGCCGAGAACACCCTTCGAAAAG
>JAYVVU010000307.1:0-3335 GCA_043786755.1 Actinomycetota bacterium | reverse complement strand
GCGTCGTGTCGATCACCGAACGCGCCGGAGCTCGGCCCGGCTCGGTGCGCTGAGGTACGAGCGGCGCGATCTCGACAAGCACGTAGTGCGGCTTGTGGAAGAACGCAAGGAAGTCGATCTTGCCGTCGAAGAGGATCGGGCTGCGCTCGCCGCCGATGTCGAACACATTGACCACTTGGAACTCGCCAGCAGCAAACGTCTTGGCTTCGATCACGACTTCGGTGCCAGCCGATGCTGCCTGCTGAAACGAAGGCAATGCCGAGTCGAGCTTGGCCCAGTCTTGATCGACCAGCAGCGCATCGACGCTGTCGGCGTCGGCGGTGACATCGTCGGTCTTGGTAAACGGAGCATCGAGCAAGCCGAGTTCGGACAGCGCCTCGTACTCGCGAATAATCGTCTTACCCGCGACCGGTTGCCACGAAGGCTCGTCGCCGAGCAGACCCTTGCTATATGTCCACCACGTCGCGCCAAGAATGAACATCCAGCCGGCGAGCGCTGCCAACGCGACCAAGAAACCCAAACGCGCACCAAGGTTGGTACCGAGGATGAGGTAGACGCTGCCGCACAAGGTGCCGACCGCGATGATGACGATGATGATGCCGCGGAGTTCCCACTCCCAACCGACGGCCAACAGAGCGTGCATCAGAGCCCCCGCACGTATTCGATGATGGCTTTGATTTGCGCGTCGGTCAGCACGTGACCGAACCCAGGCATACGCCCACTGCCTTGGCTCTGCAGCCCGTAACGGGCACCATTCTTGGAACCCGCTTTCACGAAGGCGATCATGTCCTGCTCGCTTGCGAAGTGCGAGTTGGTCGCGCCGCCGGTGAGGTTCCACCCGAACGCACCCTGTGCGGCGACACCGGGCTGGCCGTAGCTCCACCCTGGCGTGTGACAGCGAGCGCAGCTGTACGCGCCGCTCGTAATGCTGAGGTTGAACAACGCTTCGCCTTCGCTGGCGCCGGGATTGTCGGCTTGATAGCGAGAGACGGCACCTTCGATCTCAAGTCGCGTCGTTTCCGGCAACACGCCACCTTCACAGACTGCGGGGTCGCCCTTGTCGGTGAACGCCTCATCGCCAACACACCCTTCCGGCGGCAGCTGGATGCTTTCCAGGTAAACGATCAAGGTCTCGATGTTCTGCTCGGTCATCGGACCGCCACCAGGCGCGCCCCACGCGGGCATCGGCGAAAACGGCCGGCCGTAGTTGAGAATGAACGTCACCTCTTCCTTGCTGTAGCGATAGAGGATGGTGTTCAGTGCTGGCGCATTCCAGGTCACGACAGTCACCTTGCCGGTGTTATCGGTCAACGGATACGGAGCGCTACCGCCAGCAGCTTTCATGCCACCGTGGCAACCAGCGCAGTTGAACCCACCGTCGGCAGTTGTGGCGAAGAGTTCTTCGCCCCAGCCGCGGAAGGTCGCCATCTTCTGTGTCTCGGCGCCAGCTTGACGACCGGGCTCGAGCACCCAGTACAGCGGCAGACCGATAACCATCGTGATCAACAGCAGCACGCCCAAGAACTGCATGCGCTCGAGGCGGGGGCCTTCCATCTTGTCGTCGTCGTAGTACGGCCGACGGTTCGGTGCGACTTCGATCTCCGAGCCCAACTCGCTGCGGGCCGCGGCCTTGCTGAGGAAGAAGTAAGTGATCCAGCCGATGGTGATGAATGCGAAGAGCACCCAACCAACAGCAACCGTCGTCAGCGCGAATAATGGTCGCATTAGTGACTGCCACCGCCGCCGCTGAGGCAGTGCGGACCCTCGGCCTCTTGGCCGGTGGTGTTCGTCCCGATCGGTGCGCCGGTGATCACGGTTGACGTGTCGACGACGACATCGCCGCCCGGCGAAACGGAAACCGCGAAGTGCGACATGCCGCGCGGCGCGGGGCCGCCCTTCTTCTCGCCGACGCGGTTGTACTGCGAGCCATGGCACGGGCATTCGAACCACTGGCTGCTGGGGCACTGCGGAACGCGGCAACCAAGGTGCGGGCACTTCTGGTACATCGCGACGACGCCGCTCTCCATGCCGCTGATCAGCTGCTTGTATTCCTTCACGCCGCGCGCCTTGGGCAACGCCTCCGACGGATAGACGGTGACGTACGAGCGAGCATTCGATGCGTAGAAGAATCCGCTGTTGCTGCGGATGCCCGACAAAATGTCGTCGAGCTTGCCGAGGTTGACCTTGCCACCGAAAACCGGTGCCGAAGTCGGCCACAAGAACGCAATGCACGCCAGCCCGAAGGTTGCCAAGCTGGTGCTCATCAGCGTGACGCTGGCGCGGTTCAAGAACTGACGACGGTTGACACCGATCTGCTCGGCATCGGGCGGGGTCCAGATGACGGGAGGTCCGCCAGCGCTGGCAACCAACGCAGAGTGACGAGCCTCGACTGCCGCGCGCTCGACAGCACGGCCAGTTGGCGCAACGGGAAGATCGATGTCGGCGTCCTTGTCGCGGCGAACAGTCTCGCGACTCAGCGCGCCTGCGCCGCGCACGTCGCTTCGGCGCGCCGCGGTGAGCATGACGATCGCGGCGAGGACAGTGACCGCGCCGACGGCGATTGCAATGGTGACAGCAGAGCTCATGACAGCCTCACAATTCGAAGAACAGTCCGTCACGCCAGGGGAGCGTGAAGTTGAAGCCAGGGCCGCGGAAGAACGAACCGATGATGACCAACACGGCCCAGAACATCAGGTGCACGGTCATCAGTGAGATCGCGAACTTGCGATCTTCTGGCTTGTTGGAAGGGTTCTTGTCGATGTACGGCGCGAGGATCAGCGCGACGAGGCCGACGCCAGGAATGGTGACGCCAGCGATCATCGGGTGGAACATCGTGAGCAGTTCCTGCAAACCGAGGAAGTACCACGGCGCCTTCGACGGGTTCGGAGTTTTGTTGATGTTCGACTGCTCAAGCAGAGGAGCATTGACGAACACCGAGAAGAAGAAGGTGAACGACATGCACGCCAGCGCGGCGACGAACTCCGCCGCCAACAGGTGTGGCCAGGTGTGCACCTTGTCGACCGGTGATGCCTTGACGTCTTGGATGCTGCCGCTCTTGACGACGGTCAGCAGGCGTTGCGTGTTGCCACCGGGGCCGGTGCCAATCGGACCACTGCGCGCCGGAGCTGCCGCGACGACGCTGCCGACCTTTTCGGCGACGGCAACGCCGCCGCCTGCGGGGGCATCGGCAGGCGCTTCGGTGCCAGCAGTCTGCGCCCGAGCCGCTTGTGCCCGCTTGAGAAGGTGTTCCGGGATCTCGGTCATCAGAGCGGTCCTGAAATTCCGCCGTCTTTACGGACACGCCAGAAGTGCACGGCCATGAAGATGACGATGAC
>JAYVVU010000306.1:0-3339 GCA_043786755.1 Actinomycetota bacterium | reverse complement strand
GAGATAAACGGAGAACGCGCCGAGGCCGAGTGCGAAGCCAGCGAGCGCGCGGCTTGCCGTCAGCGCGTCGGCAGCTGTGTACTCGCCATGTTGCAGGGCCAAGCCGATGATCGGCCGACGCAACACGAACAGTCCGAAACCGGCGGGGATGGTCAGCATCGCGACCAGTCGTAACCCAAGGTCGGTGCGGTCGATCAATCGCTCGCGTTTGCGCTCGGCGACGGCTTGCGACATCTCGGGCAGGAACGTGGTCACGATCGACATCGCCAATAACCCGTGGGGCAGCATCAGGAAGGTGAACGCGTTGGTGTACGCCGTTTGGTTGCCTTCGCCGCTGCGCACCAGCAGGTTCTGCACGACAATGATCGCCAACTGATTCATCGCGACGTACCCGAGTGCCCAGCCGGAGAGTTTGCGCAGCTGTTGCACGGCCGGGTCGCGAAACGCGGGCCGGAAACCCATCGGCGCACCCGACTTGGCCAATGCGGGCAACACGGTCACGGCCATGACGGCGATGCCGGCGGTGGCCCCGAGCCCGAGCGTCCAGCGCAGTTGATCGTTGATCAACACGTCGCCCAACTCGGCGGTCGCTCCGCCCAATGCGCGTGGCACGAGCAAGAGCGACCCGATGATCGCAACATTCGAGAGTGCGGGCGCCCAGGCGGCGGCGAAGTACTTTCGGCGCGCATGAAGCTGGGCGGTCGCCAGGGCGTTGAAGCCGTAGAAGAAGATCTGGATGAGGAAGAAGGCGGCGAGCGTGCTTCCGACCTGGTGATAGAGGGTGAGGTCGACACCTTCGGCGGTGGCTGATGCGTAGAGCGCGAACAGCCACGGCGCACAAACAATTGCGATCGCGGTGACGGCGGCGATTACGACCAGTGAAACAGAGCGGACGGCGACCTCGCCGCGCTCGTTGTTGTCGTGGCGTAGCTGCGTGAACAGCGGCACGAGCGCAGAGGACAGGATGCCGCCGATCACGAGCTCGTAGATCAGGTTGGGGGTCGCGTTTGCTTGGTTATAGGCGTCGGTGAGGGCCGACTTGCCGAGCACGGCTCCGAAGATCGCGACCCTGACGAGACCGGTGACACGGGAGAAAGCGGTACCGGTGGCGACGGCAATATTCGACCGCAGCAAGCCACCCATTGCACTTGAGGGTATCGCAGGCCGATTGATGGCTCTGTGCAACACGAAAGTAGGCTGGCCCGATGGCTCATCGATTCGAGAGCGTTCAGCAGGTCCGTGATGGGCTCAAGAGCGTCAATTACCTAGCTGACGAAGGCATTGCCGGCGTCGTGTTCATTGCCGATCGTCTTGGCAAGCCCGTGCTCATCGAAGGTCCTGCCGGTACCGGCAAGACGCAGTTGGCCAAAAGCATCGCCGACACGACTGGTGCGCGGCTGATTCGGCTGCAGTGCTACGAAGGCCTCGACGAGAGCAAGGCCCTCTACGAGTGGAACTACAAGAAGCAGCTGCTGCGCATTCAGGCCGATAAGAACAGCGACTCGTGGAGCGATGTGCACGACGACATCTTCAGCGACGAGTTTCTGCTCACGCGACCGTTGCTCGAGGCGATCACCGCCGACGACCCGGTGGTGTTGTTGATCGACGAAGTCGACCGCGTCGAGGTTGAAACCGAAGCACTGCTGCTCGAGATCCTCTCCGAATATCAGGTGTCGATTCCCGAGTTGGGCACCATCACCGCCAAGCAGATTCCGCTCGTGTTCCTAACCTCTAACAACACTCGCGAACTCAGCGAGGCGCTGAAGCGTCGTTGCCTCTACCTGCACGTCGATTATCCCGACATGGACCGCGAGAAGGAAATCGTTCTCACCAAGGTCCCCGGTGTCTCCGACAACTTGGCCGATCAGATCGCTCGCATTGTGCGCAGCATCCGTCAGCTCGATTTGAAGAAGGCGCCGAGCGTTAGCGAGACGATCGACTGGGCGCGCACCTTGGTGCTGCTGGGCATCGAGCACATCGATGCGCAACAGGCGAAAGACACGCTGCACATTCTGCTGAAGTACCAGACCGACATCGCGAAGGCTGCCAAAGAGCTTTCCGTCGACAAGTAGTCGACTTTTCACCCAACGACACATCACCTAACGACACTCCACCATGCTCGACCTGCTCGCCGGTTTCGTCTCTGAACTGCGCAGCGCGGGGTTACCGGTCAGCCTGACCGAGAACCTCGACGCGATGGAAGCCGTGCAGCACATCCCGATCGAAGATCGGCAAGCGTTCAAGTACGCGCTCGGCGCAACGCTGGTGAAGAACAATGCGCACTGGCGTGCGTTCGAGACGGTGTTCGAGGTCTACTTCAGTCTGCGTGGGCCCGAGTATCGCATCGCCGAGGGTGACGACGAGCTCGACGACATGTGGCGTGACATGCAAGAACAGATGCGCGAGGGCGACGGCAAGGGTGCTCAGGGCGGCGGCCTCGACAGCCTGACACCCGAGGAGCTCGCGCAACTGTTGATGCAGGCGCTGATGAACGGCGACCAGGCGATGATGCGTGCGCTCGCGCGCCAGGCCGTGCAGCGCTTTGCCGGTATGGAACCCGGCCGCCCGGTCGGTGGTACCTATTACCTATATCGCACGCTGCGCAATCTCGACCTGGAAGCGATGCTCGAGAAGCTGATGGAGGCGAGCCGACAGCAGGCGGGCGAGCTGACCGATCTCGAGGAACGCCTCGAGCACGACGAATACAACGATCGCATCGAGCAGTTCAAGAAAGAGATCGAAGCCGAGATTCGTCGGCGGCTGGTCGCCGATCGTGGCGCCGAGGCGATGGCTAAGACGCTACGCAAGCCGTTGCCGGAAGACGTCGAGTTCATGCACGCCTCGCGCGACGAGATGCAGAACCTGAAGAAGGCGTTGCAACCGCTGACGCGCAAGTTGGCGGCGCGGTTGGCACGCAAGCGCCGCCATGGTCGCAAGGGTGCGCTCGACTTTCGCAGCACGGTACGCCACTCGCTCAGCTACGGCGGCGTTCCAGCGGAACCGAAGTTCAAGTATCCGCGGCCGGCGAAACCGGAACTGATGGTCATTGCCGACATTTCTGGCTCAGTCGCCGCGTTCGCGCGGTTCACACTGATGCTGGTGTACGCGATGCAGGGGCAGTTCTCAAAGGTTCGCTCGTTTGTGTTCATCGACGGCATCGACGAAGTGACCGACTACTTCAAGGGTGAAGAAGACATTGCGCAAGCGATTCACCGCGTCAACACCGAGGCCGACGTCGTGTGGGTCGACGGGCACAGCGACTACGGCCACGCCTTCGAAGACTTCTGGGAGCGCTACGGCAAGGGCGTTGGCCCGAAGACCACCGTGTTGCTGCTTGGC
>JAYVVU010000305.1:0-3342 GCA_043786755.1 Actinomycetota bacterium | reverse complement strand
ATGACGATTTGTTCCGGCTCGAACAGAAAGTCGACACGTATTGCGCGCATTGTCTTGGGTCGAAAGGTCACCTGCGTGACCGGTCTTCGAATACCTGCGGCTCTCAGCAGCCTGAGGAATCGCCGCTCGAGCATCGACTCTCCACCGGAGTCGAGGAGGAGTTCGCGCAGAGCGACGATCCCTCGACGACCTGAGCCTGCCGCTGACATTCGACGGGTCAGGGATGGGACAGATGTCCATCGGTTTCGAACTCCAGCGTCTATTGCTCGCTCCAGCTCGCGAGCACTGGCGCCGAAGGCCGCAAGATCGAGCACTGTGCGAGTCACGGTCGTGATCTGAACGCCGTCGCGAGTGAGAACGTCAGCTCGCGACCAAACGTCAATGGTGTGGATCGTTACACCGACCTTGGATCGCTTTCCTCGCGGAACCACGAACTCGACGTCCTCGCATTCCTCGAACCCGTCGAGACCCCACCACCGTGCGGCGGCTCGACCCGCGAGCGCACCCCGACCGTCGAGCCACCGTGACCCAGCGCGCGCTCGGAGTTCCCAGGTCTCGGGCGTCGCCGCATGGCGCCATATGCCAGGGACCACAGGGCGCCACTCGCCAGACGAGACTCGCGACGTCCACTCACGCGATGTCATCCCAGCCGCACGAAGCTGCGTTCGCCCCACTAGGAAGTGGTTCGCTGCCGCCAATTCGAACAGCAAGTAGTCCTTTACGCTCACACCCCAACTGGGCACGGCCCGCACCAGC
The DNA here is from genome assembly GCA_043786755.1 of Actinomycetota bacterium. Lineage (GTDB taxonomy): Bacteria > Actinomycetota > Acidimicrobiia > Acidimicrobiales > Ilumatobacteraceae > UBA668. The sequence goes on along the minus strand of JAYVVU010000305.1, from coordinate 2,586 downwards.
GTTTGGCACTTCGTCGATGTCACAACAAATCCACCGTCAGGGTGGAAAGGTTGTGACGTCGACTGATCGTCCACCGCTCGCTCAACGCCCGGTCGGGGTTTGGCGGCGGCGATGTGATTGCATGCCTGCATGAAGTTCGGGCTGTTTTATGAGCACCAGATGGGCAGGCCTTGGGACGACGGCAGCGAATTGCGCCTGATCCAAGACGCGCTGACGCAGGTGGAGTTTGCTGACTCACTTGGCATCCAGTACGTGTGGGAAGTCGAGCATCACTTCCTCGAGGAGTACAGCCACTCCTCCGCACCCGAGGTCTTCCTCGCCGCGTGCAGCCAGCGCACCAAGAACATGCGATTGGGGCACGGCATCGTGCTGACCGCGCCTCAGTTCAACCATCCGGCGCGCACGGCCGAACGCATCAGCATGCTCGATCTTGTGTCGAACGGTCGCGTCGACTTCGGCAGCGGCGAATCGAGCAGCGAAGCGGAACTCGCCGGGTTCGGCGTAAACCCGCTGGAGAAGCGCGACGCATGGTTGGAAGGTCTCGAAACCGCGCTGCGCTGCATGGTCGAGACTCCGTTCACCGGTGTTGACGGCAAGTACGTGAGGATGCCGCCGCGCAACGTCATCCCGAAGCCGAAGCAGTCGCCACATCCGCCGCTGTGGGTGGCGTGCAGTCGCCGCGACACCATCTTGCTCGCCGCACAAAAAGGCATCGGCGCGTTGACGTTCGCCTTTATCGACCCAGAAGAAGCCGTCAACTGGGTCAACGAGTACGAGCGAACGTTTGCGGCTGAGTGCGTGCCCGTTGGTTTCGCCGTCAACCCGCAGGTTGCATGCGTCAGTCCGATGATGTTGCATCACGACGAAGAGGAAGCAATCCGTCGCGGCGCCGAGGGCGGCAACTTCTTCGGCTACTCACTCGGCCACTTCTACGTGTTCGGCGACCACCACCCAGGCAAGACCGATGTGTGGGCCGAGTACCTCGAACGTCGCGCCGCGCAGGGTTACGACCCTGACGCGATCGCGGCTGCCGTGAAGGAAGGGGTGAAGGCCGGAACACTTGGCGCCAAACAAGCGTCGGGCGACACCACCGGCCTGCGCGGGAGTATCGGGACACCGGCTCAAGTGCGCGAGTACCTACGGCGCTTCGAAGAAGCAGGCGTCGACCAGGTGATCTTCGTGCTGCAAGCAGGCCGCAATACGCACGAACACATCATGGAAAGCATCGAGATCTTCGGCAAAGAGGTGCTGCCCGAATTCATCGAGCGCGACGCCGCGCAGGTCGCGGCTAAAGCCAAACGACTGGCACCGGCGATCGAAGCGGCGATGGCTCGGCGCGCCGAGGTGTACCAACCAAAAGACATTGGCGATTATTCATTCCCAGCGCTTCCGAAACAATGGGCGAAGGCAATGGGCAGCAAAGAACTGGAGACCACATTGGATCAATGGGCCGACGATCGCGCCGCAGGTAAGCGCGAGGACACACTGGGGATCACTGGCTGATGGGCGCTCTCGACGCAAAGACGGTGCTGGTCACCGGCGGTTCCAGCGGAATCGGCAAGGCGTGCGCTGCCCGCTACCGCGCGGAGGGGGCGACTGTGTTTGTCGCCGACCTGCACCCGCGATCGAGCGATGAACTAGCACTCGATGTCGGCGATCCAGCAGCCTGGGCAGCCCTCATTGAATCGCTGCCGCCACTCGACGTCGTGCACCTCAACGCAGGCATCATCACGCCCGGTCGCGCGCACGGTGAAGGACCGACACTGCCGCTGACCGACGTGACAGACGACGCGTATCGGTCGAGTATGGGCGCCAACGTCGACGGCGTGTTCTTCGGAGCGCGCGCAGTGCTGCCGTCGATGACTGAACGCGGCCGTGGCGACATCGTCGTCACTGCCTCGATCGCGGGCCTCAGCGGCATGGGCGGCGACGTGGTGTACACGACGACGAAGCATGCGGTGGTCGGATTGGTGAAGGCATTGGGTTCCAGCCTGATGCAACAAGGCGTCGATGTCTGCGTGAGTGCGCTGTGCCCCGGCTTCGTCGACACCCCACTCATTGCTGGCGCCGTGCACGACTTCGTCGCGTCAATGGGCATTCCGATCATCGATGCCGATCGCGTTGCGGAAGCGGCGATGCAGATTCTCGACGTGCGCGCGAACGGCTCGCAATGGATCGTGTGGGGCGACGAGATTCGCCAACACGCCGAGCCCACACTGCTGTAACGCAGCGAGGCGGCTCAGTCGTTACGCCTAGTCGTTAACTAATAGCTGGATCAGGCTGCTGGTATCCCAGCGCTTTCCACCACGCGCGATGACCTGCGCGTAGAACTGATCGATCAAGGCTGTTACCGGTAGTCGGGCTCCGTTGCGATTGGCTTCGTCGAGCACGATGCCGAGATCCTTGCGCATCCATTCGACGGCGAATCCGAAGTCGAATTCGTTGCGCACCATCGTGCGGCCGCGGTTCTCGAGCTGCCAGCTTTGGGCGGCACCGAACTTGATGACCTCGGTGACCTGTTCCGGATCGAGACCGGCCTTCACCGCGAAGTTGAGTCCTTCGGCGAGGCCTTGCACGATGCCCGCG
>JAYVVU010000304.1:0-3348 GCA_043786755.1 Actinomycetota bacterium | reverse complement strand
CGTCCAGCGGAGTGTGTGGACCGTGTCCCCCACCGGCGAAACCGGTGGCGTCGGTATTGAGAATCGTCTCCCAACTCCCACTCCACGGCAAGCCGACCCGATAGCCGGTGCGCGACTCCTGCGAGAAGTTGGCGACACACACGACGGCTTGCTCACCGTCGATGCCCCACCGAAGAAACGCGTAAGTGCAACCTTTCGCATCGTCGGCTTCCAACCACTGGAAGCTTCCCGATTCATGATCTCGTTCGAACATGGCCGGCCAGGCGATGGCAATGCGATTGAGTTCGACGAGAAGATCGCGCACGCCACGGTGAACGTCGTGCTGCAGCAAGTCCCACGACAAGTCCTCTGCTTCGTTCCACTCGGTATAGGGCGCTAGCTCGGCACCCATAAACAAGAGCGGCGCGCCGGGTAGCGCCCACATCCACGCGTACAGCGCACGCAAGTTGGCAAATCGCTGCGCCTCGTCGCCGGGCATCTTGGCCAGGAGGCTGCTCTTGCCGTGCACCACTTCGTCGTGACTGAGGGGCAGCACGAAGCGCTCACTGAACGCGTATGTCAGCCCGAAGGTCAGTTCGTGATGGTGCAACGGACGCAGCATCGGATCACGGTGCAAATACTCGAGGGTGTCGTTCATCCAGCCCAGGTTCCACTTGTGCGTGAAACCCAGGCCGCCCTCACTGATCGGATGCGTCACCTTCGGCCAAGCCGTGCTCTCCTCCGCGATCACCATCGCAGTCGGCGCCTGCTCTGCCAACAGCGTGTTCAGTTCGCGCACAAACTCGATCGCCTCCAGATTTTCGACGCCACCATTTTTGTTCGGCGTCCACTCGCCTGCCTTGCGCGAATAGTCGAGGTGCAACATGCTGGTGACCGCGTCGACGCGCAGCCCATCAAAGTGATACTCGTGCAGCCAATACAGCGCGTTCGCAATGAGAAAGTTCTTGACTTCCACCCGACCGAAGTCGAAGACGTAGGTTCCCCAGTCGGGGTGCTCACCGCGCTGCGGATCGGCGTGCTCGTAGAGGGCCGTGCCGTCGAAGCGCGCTAGCGCCCAGTCGTCCTTTGGAAAGTGCGCAGGAACCCAATCAGCGATGACACCGATTCCTCGTGCGTGCAGCACATCGACCATCGCGCGTAAGTCGTCCGGAGTGCCGTATCGCGACGTAGGCGCGTAGTAACCGGTGACCTGGTAACCCCACGACTTCCCGTACGGATACTCGGCAATCGGCAGCAGCTCCACGTGCGTGAAGCCCATCGCGCTGACTTGATCGGCGAGCTGTTCCCCGAGCTCGCGATAGTTCGTGACCCCGGCGCGCCACGACCCGAGATGCACCTCGTAGATCCGCAGGGCCGCGCCCGCACGATTGGTGCGCGTCCTCATCCACTCCTCATCGGACCACCGGTGCTCGGACTCCCCGACCACCACACTCGCGTTCGACGGAGCACCTTCTGCATGACGTGCCATCGGGTCAGCCTTCAGCACCACATCGCCATTCTCCGCCGTCACCGCGAAGCGGTAGCGACTCCCAGCGTGTGCACAGGCACTGACGCCGGACCAGATACCAGAGGTCGCTTCCAGCTGCAGCGCCAGGTCACCCTCGGCTTGGTCCCAGTCGCCAACCACTCGCACCGCCTGCGCGTTCGGCGCCCACACCGCGAAACGAACGCCGTCGGGTGTGACATGCGCCCCGAGTAGCTCCCATAGCCGCCAATGGGTGCCCTCGCGGAACAGTTCCAGGTCGCGAGCGGGCAATACCACGAGGCGAGCGTAGGGCGCGGCCGGGCGAGCGTTAGCCTCGCCCGGATGCATCCGCGGGAGCACAAGCTCGTACCTCACATTCCCCCGGCTCTCGATGCGTTATCGGAGCTGACCTCAAACCTGCACTGGACGTGGGATCGCGACACGCAGCATCTGTTCGAGTCACTCGACCAACGCGTATGGCATGAGTCGGGCGACCCGTTGCAACTCATGGCGGCGATCACACCCGAGCGTTGGGCTGCACTGGCCGCAGATTCTGCGATCGTTGCGGCGGTCAACCACGCGGCGGACCGGCTGAACCGGGCAATGAAGGAACCGCGTTGGTTTCAAACTCACAGCAACTCCGCCCTCGGACTGGTTGCGTATTTCTCGCCCGAGTTCGGAATTTCCGAGACCCTGCCGCAGTACGCCGGTGGACTCGGAATCCTCGCTGGCGATCATCTGAAGGCAGCCTCGGATCTCGGGCTGCCGCTGGTAGCGGTTGGGTTGCTGTACGACGAGGGCTACTTCCGTCAGCGCCTCAACGCCGATGGCATGCAGGAAGAGCGCTACCCACCGCTCGACCCACACTCACTGCCGCTACATGGCACGGGTGTGCAGGTCACGGTCGATCTCGCCGGCGACCTCGTGCGCTGCAACGTGTGGCGCGTACAGGTCGGCAGAATCTCGCTGTACCTGCTCGACACAAACGTCGAGGGCAACAGCACCGACGCCGGAACGATCACCGACCGTCTCTACGGTGGCGACAGCGAACATCGACTGCGCCAGGAAATCCTGCTTGGCATCGGCGGCGTACGTGCACTGCGCGCCCTTGGTTTAGAACCGCAGGTGTTCCACACCAATGAGGGCCACGCTGGCTTCCTCGCCTTCGAACGCATTCGCGAGCTTGTCGCCAACGGCCTCCCGTTTGCGGAAGCCGTCAAAGCTGTCCGCGCCGGCGGTCTGTTCACGACGCACACTCCGGTCCCCGCGGGTATTGATCGGTTCACGCTCGACCTGATGAAGAAGTACTTCGCCAGTTTTGCTGGCGAGTGCGGCTGCACGCTGGATGAGCTGCTCGCAATCGGTCAGGACGGCGAAGGAACGCCATTCAACATGGCCGTGATGGGGCTGCGCCTCGCCGGTCGCGCGAACGGTGTAGCGCAACTGCATGGCAAAGTCAGCCGCGAGATGTTCGCGGGTCTTTGGCCGGACCTGCCGGTGGACAAAGTGCCGATCGGTGCAATCACCAACGGAGTGCATGCACCGACATGGGTGGGCGCCCACATCGGTCAGTTGCTCGCCCGCAGCGTCGGACCGGAATGGGCTGAGGCCGACGCAAAGGCGTGGAAGGGTGTCGACAACCTCGACAATCACGACGTGTTGCTTGCGCGAAGGCAGGGTAGAGCCGCCCTGGTCGCTTTCGTTCGATCGCGCGTCGCTGACGAGATACTCAACCCCCACGCACTCACCATCGGATTCGCGCGTCGATTTGCGACGTATAAGCGTGCCACCCTGCTGCTGGCGCAGCCCGACCGACTGCGCACTTTGCTGCTGCAATCCGAACGACCCGTGCAGTTCGTGTTCGCCGGCAAAGCACACCCGGC
>JAYVVU010000303.1:0-3352 GCA_043786755.1 Actinomycetota bacterium | reverse complement strand
CTCAGCCATTTGGAATCCCCTCCCGGCGCGCATTGTACGCTGCGGGTCTGATCGGCCGTTCAGGTTAAGAGACAGGGGTAGCTAATGAACTGGGATGTGTTCATCACGTGCGCTGTAACCGGCTCGGGCGACACCACGAAGAAGAGCCCGCACGTACCCGTCTATCCGCAGGAGATTGCCGACTCGGCGATCGCCGCTGCCAAGGCAGGTGCCGCGATCGTGCACATCCACGTTCGCGACCCAGAGACCGGCCAGGGCAGTCGCAAGACCGAGTACTACGCCGAAGTTGTCGAGCGCATTCGCGCCGCCGACGTCGACGTGGTCGTCAACCTCACCGCAGGCATGGGTGGCGACCTGGTTCTAGGTGGCGACGAGAACGTTTTGCCACCGAATCCGGTCGGCACCGACATGGCCGGCGCAACCGAGCGCCTCGACCACGTGCGCACGATTCTTCCGGAGATCTGCACGCTCGACTGCGGCACGATGAACTTCGCATCGGGTGGCGATTACATCATGGTCAACACGCCGGCAGTGCTGCGCACGATGGCCAAGCAGGTTCAGGAGTTGGGCGTGCGTCCCGAGCTGGAGGTGTTCGACACCGGCCACCTGGTGCAGGTGAAGGAAATGATTCGTGATGGCTTGCTCGACGACCCGGTGATGATTCAGCTGTGCATGGGCATCGCGTACGGCGCACCCGACGATCCGACGACGTTCATGGCGATGGTTAACAACTTGCCAAACGATTGCGTGTTCTCCGGCTTCTCGATCTCGCGCATGCAACTTCCGTTCGTCGCGATGGCCGCACTCGCGGGCGGCAACGTGCGCGTCGGCTTGGAGGACAACCTGTACGCCGGCCCGAAGCAGCTCGCCACCAACGCGATGCTCGTCGAGCGCGCCAAGAACATCCTCGACAACATGAACGTGCGCGTGATGAGCGCGCAAGCGGTTCGCGACAAGCTCAAGCTCGTAAAGCGCTGAGATGAGCCCGATACCCGGTCTCGATCGTGTTGGGTTGTTGGGCGGCGGCGTCATCGGTGGCGCGTGGGCAGCTCGCTTTCTGTTGAACGGCGTGGACGTGCAGTTGTACGACCCCGACCCGGAAGCGCCCCGGAAGGTGGGCGAAGTCATCGCCAACGCTCGCCGCGCGACGCACAAGTTGGTCAACGCACAATTTCCCAAGGAGGGAACGCTGACGTTTGTCGCTACTCCGGAGGAAGCGGCGACCAACGTCGACTTCGTGCAAGAGAGTGCACCGGAACGCTTGGCGATGAAACAGGATCTGTTGCAACGCGCCAGCACGAAGGCCGGCCCGAATGTCGTGTTCGGCTCGAGCACGTCCGGTTTGCTGCCGACGCTCATGCAGCAAGGCATCACTCATCCCGAGCGCCTGGTCGTCGGTCACCCGTTCAACCCCGTCTATCTGATGCCGCTGGTCGAGATCGTGGGTGGTGAGCAAACATCGCAGGCCGCGAAGGAGCGTGCGGCGGAGGTGTACACGGCGATTGGCATGCACCCGTTGCATCTGCACAAAGAGATCGACGGATTCGTTGCTGATCGGATGATGGAAGCCCTGTGGCGTGAGGCGCTCTGGCTCATCAACGACGGTGTCGCAACTGCCAGCGAGATCGACGACGCGATTCGCTTCGGCCCCGGCTTGCGCTGGAGCTTCATGGGAACGTTGCTCGTCTATCGCATCGCCGGTGGCGAGGCGGGCATGAGGCACTTCATGGAGCAGTTCGGTCCGTCGCTGAAGTGGCCGTGGTCGAAGCTGATGGACACGCCGGAACTGACCGACGAGTTGCTGGAGAAGATCGTTTCGCAAAGCGACACGCAGGCAGGCACCGCAACGATCCGCGAGTTGGAGGTACTACGCGACGATTGCTTGATCTCGGTGCTGCACGGCCTGCGCGGCGTCGGCTATGGCGCCGGCGAGACGTTGGCGCGATACGAGCGACAGTTGTTCGATCGCGTTGGCCATGAAGTCCCAATCGTCACCAAGGACGGCCCACTACGAATTTACGAGCTGACGGTCCCCCCGGATTGGGCTGACTACAACGGCCACATGAACGACAGCCGCTTCTTTCAAATTGCGAGCGAGTCCGGCGATCGCTTGATGCGACTGATCGGCGTCGACGAGGCATACCTCGCCGGCGGCCACAGCTATTACACGGTCGAGAGCCATATCAACTTTGGCGCGCAGGCCAAGGTCGGAGATCGCCTGTACGCAACGGTGCAGCTGTTACACCACGACCCCAAGCGCTTGCACTACTTCTGCGTGACCCACCGCGCCGACGACGACGCGGTGGTGTCGACGGCAGAGTTCATGTTGCTGCACGTCGATACCGCGGCCGGCAAAGCATCACCGGCAAGCGATGCGATCATCGCCAAGCTCGATGAACTCGCCGCACAACACAAACCCCTCCCCAAGCCAGCAAACGCCAGCAGATACGTAGGCCAACCGCGCAGCTAGATCAGTCGAGGGTTTCCTCCCGTTGGACGTCAGTCGAGGGTTTCCTCCCTGCCAGCGGGGAGGAAACCCTCGTCGCCTGCCGGGCGGGAGGAAACCCTCGACTGGAAACTGCTAGCGGGTTCGCTGTAGTGGGCTGCCGTTGAACTTGGGGCCTAGTAGGCGTTTGGCTTCGAATAGCCAGACCCTTTCGACGCGCTCTCTCGTTACGCCCTTTGCCTTCAGGGCTAGCAACGGGGACAAGCCGTCGAGGAGACCGGCCAGAAGGAACATGGTCTCGTCCGGGTCGGAGGCGACGAACTCGCCGCTCGCCTGACCATCGCGGACGACGGCGCGCAATGCAGCGCGCCAGCGACGATCCATGCGATCACGCTCAGCAGCGGCGGCCTTGTCGCGCAACGCCAACACGCACAGCTCCATCCACAGCTTCCAGTCGTAGTGATAGAGCATGGCTTCGACAAGCGACCGCAATCGCTCCGATGCCGTCGTCTTGCTTTCAGCCTTGACGGTGTAGCCGTCGTGGAACTCTTGCTCGCGCAACCCGAGGGCTTGGGCAAGCAGCCCGTCCTTGCCCTCAAACCAGTAAAGGATGGCCGCTGGACTAGTTCCTGCCGCGTCCGCGATGTCGACAACGCGTGTGTTGGCGTATCCGCGCTCGGACAACACCTCCGCTGCGGCGGAGAGGATCTGCGCCTTGCGAACGTGATCGAGTCGAGGTCGCGGCATCGCAGCAGCTCCAATCCTGAATGTATATTTAGTCTATGTCGCACGTCGCGGTCGTCGGAAAGGGCAGCCGCGCTGCTGAGTGGGCAACGCGCTTTCTCGCCGCGGGGCAAACCGTCGTCGTCGACGATCCGTCGCTCGCCGATGCAGTGGCCGCGCTGT
>JAYVVU010000302.1:0-7739 GCA_043786755.1 Actinomycetota bacterium | reverse complement strand
TCGACAAGAACCGCAACAACGTCGTGCTCAGCCGTCGTGCGTTCCTCGAGGAATCGCAGAAGGAAAGCCGCGACAGCTTCCTGACCAACCTGAAGCCGGGCGAGATCCGCGACGGTGTGGTCAGCAGTGTCGTGTCATTCGGTGCGTTCGTCGATCTCGGCGGCATGGATGGCCTCATCCACGTCAGCGAGTTGTCGTGGAAGCACGTCGACCACCCGGGTGCCGTTGTTGCCATCGGCGACAAGGTCACCGTGCAGGTGCTCGATGTCGACTTCGAGCGCGAGCGCATCAGCCTGTCGCTGAAGGCCACGCAGCAAGATCCGTGGCAAGAATTCGCTGGCACTCACGAAGTCGGCCAGTTGGTCTACGGCCGTGTCACCAAGTTGGTGCCGTTCGGTGGCTTCGTGCAGGTCGGCGAAGGTATCGAAGGCCTCGTGCACATCTCGGAAATGTCGACGCACCACGTCGACGCACCCGAGCAGGTCGTCACGCCGGGCGAAGAGTTGTGGGTCAAGATCATCGATCTCGATCTCGCTCGTCGCCGCATCAGCCTTTCCATCAAGCAGGCCGCTGAGGGTGGCGAGCTTGCTGAGGAATACCGCAGCCACTTCGAAATCGACGAGCACGGCAACTGGGCAGCGGGCGGCGACGATGCCGAGCGCGAAGCCGCATGGGCCGAGTACTACGACGAGAACGGCAACAAAGCAGTCGACCCGTCGGCGCCAGTCGTTGATGCACCGGTCGATGCTCCGGCAGAAGAGGCCGTTGCTGAAGTCGCTGCCGAGCCGGCCGCTGTTGAGCCAGCTGCCGACGCAACTCCCGAGGCGTAACTCGCCGACCATTTGTATACGGTGAGCGCATGATCCTGGTTGGGCTCACCGGCGGAATTGGTTCCGGCAAGTCAACTGTCAGCGCTGCATTAGCTGAGCGCGGCGCGATCGTTATCGATGCCGACGAACTCGTCCGCGAAGTGCAACGCCCAGGTTCACCGGTGCTGCGCGAATTGGCGCGCCGGTTCGGACAACAGGTCATCGCGGCCGACGGCTCGCTCGACCGTGGCGCGGTGGCAGCCATCGTCTTCACCGAGGACTCTGACGGTTCCGCGCTTGAAGATCTGAACGGCATTGTTCATCCGGCGGTCGGTGCCGAGATGAATCGACGCGTGATGGAACAGGTCAACACCGATCACGTCGTTGTGCTCGACATTCCGTTGCTGACTGAGAACCCGCGCGGTGGCTTGCAGGCGATCATCGTCGTCGACGTGCCGATCGAGACCCAGATTGCTCGACTCGTTCAGTTCCGTGGCTTTGACGAGGCCGATGCCCGCGCACGTATTGCGCGGCAGGCGACGCGCACACAACGGTTGGCGACAGCCGACTTCGTCGTGCACAACACCGACAGCATCGAGTCGCTGCAGCCGCAGATCGATGCTCTGTGGACGTCGGTGCACGACTTGCCGCAGCTGCCACTCGACTTCCAGTTCGGTGGCCGCAACGACACGAACACTAGTTCGGGGTAGGCTCGGACCGTGACGCAAACGTTGAGGACGCCCGAATTCAAAGTGGTGTCGCTGTTCGAGCCGGCAGGCGATCAACCGGCAGCGGTCGCCAAGTTGGCTGAGGGCATCAACCGCGGCGATCGCTTCCAAACGCTGCTCGGCATCACCGGTTCGGGCAAGAGCGCCACCATCGCGTGGACGATCGAAGCAACTCAGAAGCCAACGCTGATTCTCGCCCCCAACAAGTCGCTGGCTGCGCAGCTCACGCAGGAGATGCGCGAGTTCTTCCCCAACAACCGGGTCGAGTACTTCGTCAGCTATTACGACTACTACCAACCCGAGGCGTACATCGCGTCCAGCGATACGTACATCGAGAAAGACTCGTCGATCAACGACGAGATCGATCGCTTGCGCCACTCGGCCACCGCCGCACTGTTGACTCGTCGCGACACGATCGTCGTCGCATCCGTCAGCTGCATCTACGGCATGGGCGATCCGGCCGAGTACCGCGGGCAACTACTCGAGCTGCACACGGGCGTCGATTACGACATGCGAAGCATCCTGCGCCGACTGGTCGACTTGCAGTTCGACCGCAACGACATTGCGCTCGGTCGCGGCAAATTCCGTGTGCGCGGCGACACGATCGAGATTCACCCGAGCTACGACGAAACCGTGTTGCGTATCGAGATGTTCGGCGACACCGTCGATCGCATCACCAGCGTCGACCCGTTGACAGGCGAGACGTTGAACGAGATGAGCGAGGTGCTCATCTTCCCCGCAACGCACTACGTGACCGGCGACGAACGCATGCGCAAAGCCGTCATCGGTATCGAGGCCGAACTACAAGAGCGCCTGGCGTGGTTCGAAGCGAACGGCAAGTTGTTGGAAGCGCAACGACTGCGAATGCGCACGCAATACGACCTGGAGATGATTCAAGAAGTCGGCTACTGCAACGGCATCGAGAACTACAGCATGCATATCGATGGTCGCTCGCCAGGTGAACCGCCATTCACGTTGCTCGACTACTTCCCGAAAGACTTTCTGCTCGTCGTCGACGAGAGCCATGTCGCGGTTCCGCAATTGCACGGCCAGTACCTCGGCGACCTGCGACGCAAGGACGAACTGGTTGACCACGGGTTCCGTCTGCCGAGTGCGCGCGACAATCGCCCGCTGCGCTTCGAAGAAGTCATGGAACGCATCAATCAGTGCGTGTTCATGTCGGCTACACCCGCGCCGTACGAGATTGAACACAGTTCGCAAGTCGTCGAGCAGATTGTGCGCCCGACAGGGCTCGTCGATCCGGAAGTGATCGTGCGCCCGACCAAGGGCCAGATCGACCACCTCATCGAAGACATCAACACGCGCACCACGATGGGCGATCGCGTCCTCGTGACGACGCTGACCAAGAAGATGGCTGAAGATCTCACCGACTACCTGCTCGAGCAAGGCATGCGCGTGCGCTACTTGCACAGCGAGGTCAACACGATTCAGCGCATCGAGATCTTGCGTGCGTTGCGCTTGGGTGAGTTCGACGTGCTGGTCGGCATCAACCTGCTGCGCGAAGGTCTCGACCTGCCGGAGGTATCGCTGGTCAGCATTCTCGACGCCGACAAGGAAGGCTTCCTGCGCAGCCAGACCTCGCTGATTCAGATGATCGGTCGTGCCGCTCGCAACGTTGATGGCCAGGTCGTGATGTACGCCGACAAGATCACGCCCAGCATGGCGAAGGCAATCGACACGACTCGCGAGCGCCGGGCGCGCCAGATTGCGTACAACGCCGAGAATGGCATCAACCCCCAAACGATTCGCAAGGCCGTCGGCGACATCCTTTCGTTGCTGCGTCCCGACGACACCTCACCGGTGCCGGGTAAGGGTCAGCGCCGCAACCGCGAGCGCGACAAGGTCCAGCGCGAACTGAAGACGATGCCGCAGAAGGAATTGGCGCGGCTGATCCAAACGCTCGAAGAAGAAATGCACGAAGCGGCCGTCGAGCTGAAGTTCGAATACGCGGCACGCCTGCGCGACGAGGTCAACGAGCTACGGCGCGAGCTGCGCGACGCTGGCTAGCAGTGTCGTTCTCTAGAACGTGGTGACGAGCGGTGCTGCGATAGCAGCGGCGACAGCGGCGGCCGGTTGCGGCATCGCAAACAGGTAGCCCTGGCCGAGCATGCAACCCATGCGCACCAAGCGGTCGCTCTGTAGTTGCGTCTCGATGCCTTCGGCAATGACCGACAAGCCGGCTTCAGCGGCCAGGGCAATCATGGCCTTGACAACGACGCCTTCGCGTTCGCCGTGCAGCACCTGACTGGTGAACTTGCGATCGAGCTTGACGCCGCTGATCGGCAATGAGGTCAACGTTTCCAGCGAGGCGAAGCCCGAGCCGAAGTCGTCGAGCATCAACTGCACGCCCAGGTCGGCAACTGCGTTGAGGTCGCGTCGGATCCCAGCAGAGATCTCGAAGGTCTGGCGTTCGCTGAGCTCGAGCGACAGGGCCTCTGGTGGCAGCTGGTACTTGTTCAGCGTCTTGCGCACTTCGTCGAACAGCGTGCTCTCAGCCTTGCTATCGAATTCGAGGTTGACGGCGAGCCGCAGCGCGGGGGAGTTGCGGCGCAGGTCGACGAGCTTGGAGAGTCCGTCGTCGAGGATGTGATCGAAGAGAGCGCCCAGCAAGCCGGCCTGGTTCAGCAACGGCAAGAAGCGTTCCGGTCCGACCACGCCTTCTGGAGCGTGCCAACGGGCGAGTGCCTCGACGGCCATGACGTGGCCGGTGCGCAGGTCGACGATCGGCTGGAAGTAGGCGTTGATGTCGCCGTCGGCGAGTGCACGAGCGACTGCCAGCGCTTCTGCGCTCTTCATCAACGCTTCCGGGCTCGGCGGTTGCGCCGCAGCGGTGTGAATCGAAGGCGGGTCGAAGGTTGCCGTGCGTTGGATTGTCGCCGCGATCTGGGCGAGTGCGTGCGATTGCGCTTCTTCTAGCGTGCCGTCGTCTCGACGCGCGCCGACGCCGATCGATACTGTCGAACCGACGCGAGTGAAGCCCTGGCGCAATGCGTTGACGATCTCGTCGGTGCTCGCACCTAGTACGAGGATTGCGAAGCAATCACCGCTGAGTCGAGCACTGAAGTGCTGGCCAGCCATTACGTCGCGCACGACGGCTCCTGCTTGACGCAACTCGTCGTCGCCGGCCGCGTGGCCGCGAACTTCGTTGTTGGCGCGCAAGCCAGTCAGTTCGATCACGATCACGGTTGCCGATTCACCGAAGTCGCGGCAGTAAGCCTCTTCGGTGTGCAGACGCTCCTCCCAGTCCTGGCGAGTGGCCAAGCCGGTCAGTGGATCGGTCGTCGGCTCTGCACCCGCCGGGCGCAGACGGTCGTGGGCAAGTGCGCGCTCGCTGCCGGCAAGGCCGCCGAGCAGGCTGGCGTACAGGCGAACCGCGGCGGCGAGTTGATCGCGAGTCGCTTCCACCAGGTAGTCGCCGTATCCGATCAGTTCTCCGAACGGTGTGCCGTCGGGCAGCACGATCGGCGCACCAATGCGCTGAACGGCGTCGGCACCGAGGGTGGCCGGAATCGGTTGATGTGCACGCAACTGGCCAGATGGGTCGACCGCGGCGAGTGTGCGGCTGCCTTGCGCATCGTGGCGGCACACGGCCCAGCTGCTCAGTCCGGAACGTGCCGAGAGGTGTTCCAAAACCTGCACGGCTGCCCGCGAGAAGTTCGATTCGTATCCGCTAGCCGCCGTCATGACCTATCTATCGGTTGGCCGTGAGCAGAACTTCAGCAATTCTTGACGATTCCCGGCGGCGCGGGCGCCTGTCGACCTGTGTCTAATGTGGGGCAGATGGCGGACCCGGCGGCGCAGGACGGCGCAGCGACAGTGCTGGTTGTCGACGACGATTCACTCAACCGCCGACTGTTGGTGAGTGCTCTGCACAAGGCCGGCCATCGAACGGTGGAGGCAGCCGACGGCGAGGAGGCTTTGCGCGTCCTACGCGATGTCGAGCCGGACGTAATGCTGCTCGACATCGTCATGCCGTTGCTCGACGGCTTTGGCGTGCTCGCCGCCATGAAGGACATGCCAACGGTCTCTGGCACACCTGTCGTGATGATTTCCGGAGTGGAGGACCAGGACGCGGTTGTGAGGTGTATTGAGTTGGGCGCCGACGACTTCCTACCGAAGCCGGCCAACGTCACGATCCTCAAGGCGCGTGTTAATGCCGGACTCAACAAGAAGCGCCTGCAGGACCTGCGGCGCGAACAAGTCCGTCTCGTGTTCTCGCGCTTTCTTCCGCAGGTAGTTGTCGATCAGGTTCTCGCCGACGGCGATGTCGACTCCCTCCTGGCTGCGCGCCGCATGACCGGCACAGTGATGTTCACCGACCTGCGCAGCTTCACTACGTTCGCCGAACGTCATCCAGTCGAGCTGGTCATCGACGTGCTGAACCACTATCTCGCGGAGGTTGGCGACGCAGTGCTCGACGCCGGTGGAACACTGGTGGCTTATCTAGGTGATGGAGTAATGAGCGTGTTCGGTGCTCCGATTGCCTCCGACGACCATGCCAGTCGAGCTCTGGAGGTTGGCCGTCAGATCATCGGTCCTCGACTCATTGCATTTAACGGCTGGCTGCGGCAACGAGGCATCGAGGATCAGTTCCAGATCGGCGTCGGATTGAACTCGGGGCCGCTCATGTCGGGCAACGTCGGATCGGCGCGACGACTCGAATACGCAGCGATCGGTGACACGACGAACACCGCGGCTCGCGTCGAGTCGTTGACCAAGGATTACGGCGTGCCGCTGCTCCTCACACAAGCGACGGTAGATCTGCTTGGCCGCGAGACTGACGGGTTGAAGTTCGTAGACGAGGTCGCGCCCCGCGGGCGCTCGGGGACGGTTCGCCTGTGGACGGTGCAGTGAGCACCTCACTGCACCGCGCACAGTTGCTCCGACGGTTCTCGCGGAATCAGCTCGTTGGGGTAGGCCTGTGCTTGATCGTTCTCATTGTCCTCTTCCTCATGCCTGTCGGAACTGTGGAGCGCTCCGTCTTGGCCCGCAGCAGTGGGATCATCGCATCCCTGGTGTTCCTCGTCGCGGCGCTTCGAATGCAGCGAGACATGCGGCGGATTTGGCTGACGTTCTTCGGCTATCACGTGCTGGTAACGATCACCGACGTTCTGTACGACTACCAAGTCTTCACGCTGGGTGAACCGCCCTTTCCGGGCATCACGGACATCGGATATCTCGCTTCCTACTTGTTTGCCTTCGTCGGGCTCTACCGGTTGGCGCGTCTCGCGAGCCCAGGGCGCGACACCGAGGCGTGGATCGACAGCGCGATCATCGCTCTGGCCACAATGGCCGTCGTCGGGTCGGTAGTCATCGCGCCGCTCGTAATCGCGTCTGGCACTTTCGACTCGGCCACGGTCGTGTCGATCGCTTATCCGCTTCTCGACGTGGTGGTGTTGTCGCCTCTGGTGCGGTTGCTGATCGTGCCGCGGGCGCGCAACCTTGGGTTGTCGTTGTTCGCATTGGGTCTGTTCGGCATGCTGGCGGTCGACGTCTATTACAACTGGCAGGTCGTCACTGGGAACTACGGCGACTATGAGGTGGCCTGGGTCGGATCCCTGTTCCTGATGGCGCTGGCCGCGACTACATCCGGCGCACACCGGGTCGTGCCTCTGCCGCCGTCGGACTACGACCGTGTGACTCCGTTGCGTGCGCTCGCTCTCAGCGCGGGTGTCCTGACCGCACCCGTTCTCGTGATGTTCAAATACTGGAGGTCGCGCGAGAGCGACTGGTGGCTGACGCCAATCGTGATTGTTGTCATCGGTCTCATTCTTTGGCGCACTTACCGGCTATTACAGACGGTGCAAGGCCAAGCGCAATCGCTCGAAGACCTGGCGGAGAGCGAGAAGCTGGCCCGCCAGGAGGCCGACGGAGCTAACGAGGCCAAGAGCGCCTTCCTGGCGACGATGAGCCACGAGATTCGCACCCCGATGAACGCGATCATCGGAATGAGCGGACTACTCAGTGAGACAAGTCTCGACGACGAGCAGCGCGAGTACGTGCAGATAGTGGAGAACAGCGGTGAGTCGCTGCTCTCGATCATCAATGACTTACTCGACTTCTCCAAAATTGAGGCTGGCAAGATGGAGTTGGAGCTTGTCGAGTTCTCGCTTCGCGACTGCGTGGAGGGAGCGGTGACTCTGATGGGTCCGCTGGCCGCGTCCAAGGGCCTTGACCTCGC
>JAYVVU010000301.1:0-3369 GCA_043786755.1 Actinomycetota bacterium | reverse complement strand
CGACTGCCGCGGTAAAGCGAACAGGGCCGCCGTCGATCCAAGCGCGCGTTCCGTCGGGCAACTCAATGTCGCCGTTGCCGTCGCTCGTCGGCTTGGCGCCAAGCGTGAGAGCACGCTGCATCAGCGGCCACGTCTGTTCTCCGCGGAAGTCGATCGAGTTGGCGTAGACCATGTGCTGCAGCAACTCGCGGTTGAACTTCACGCGCGGCCCGACGGCGTGCGGCGCAAGATCGCTTCGGAACGGTTCCTGCACCGACGGGTCGACGTTGGGGGAGAGCTCGAACACCATTCCCGTTCGGGCGAGCGCGGTCTCGCGCAGTTCTTCGGCCAGTCCCGCGGCCGGCATCTCGATCACGAGCCGGGTCGCGTCAGCCCAGTCCGCAGGAGCATCCTGCCCGGGCGTACCGATCGCATTTCGCCCCAGCGCGCTGGGTCCGCGTCGAGGCGCAGTCGTCGGGCGTTCACTCACCCGGCCACCATACCGAACGAACGTTCTATCCGCAGTCGAGGGTTTCCTCCCGCATTGCGTCTGTCGAGGTTTTCCTCCCTGCCAGGAGGGACGAAACCCTCGACGCTCCCTCGAGCGGGAGCAAACCCTCGACTGAGAATGTCCGTCAGGCGGACTGGAGGGCTTCCATCACCTTTGCCCAGCGGGCGGGGTCTGACTTGTACGGCGCGTAGAAGCTGATCCGGTTGACGACGTCGCCGTAGCGACGATGCAGTTCCGGTGCCACGCCCTCCGGTTCGGCGACGACGGCGAACGTGTTCAGAATCTCGTCGGTGATCAGCGTGCCCATTTCGGCCCAGCCGCCCTTCTTCGACAAGGCGTTGAGCTCCTCGTGCAGCCCGTTCCAGCCGTGCAGTTCGAGCACACCCTTGTATGAAGGTGTCGATCCGTAGAACGCGATCTGTTGCCGAGTCCCGCTGTCGGCCGCGGCGATTTCCTTCTCGTCGTTACCCGTGACGACAAAGCTCGGGCCGACGATCTCGAAACCATCCATCGTCTTGCCGACCTTTGCGCGACCGCGCGCCAGCGCGGGAAGCGTGACTTCGCGCAGGTAACGCTCGGTGGTAAAGCCGTGACAGATGAACCCGTCGCACACTTCGCCAGCTGTCTCCGTCATTAGTTCACCGACACCGGCAAGGAAGATCTTGGGGACGCCAAACCCAGCGAGATCGGCGCGGTCGGGCGCGAAGAACGGCGTCATCAACGTGTGCGTATAGAACTCGCCGCGAAAGGCGAGGGGAGTGCCGTTCTCCCACGTGTCCCAGATGGCGCGAATGGCGAGAATCATTTCGCGCATGCGCGCCGCCGGGTGACTCCACTCCATGCTGAAACGCTTGGTGATGTGCGGCTTGATCTGACTGCCAAGGCCGAGCACGAAGCGACCCTTGGAGTACGCCTGCAAGTCCCACGCGATCTGAGCCAACGTCATCGGGTTGCGCGCGAATGCAACTGCGATTGAAGTGCCGATCTCGAGCGTCTCGGTGTGCTCGGCAGCGAGCAGCAACGGCAGAAACGGATCGTGCGCCGTCTCTACCGACCACGCACCGCTGTAGCCGGCCGCTTCCAATTCCTTGGCTTGCCTGCCCGCGTTCTGCAGGCTCCCGCCGATGCCACCGTCAACTTTCATGGTGCGAGCGTAGTCAGTTGTCTTGTTCGCGCAGGAAGCGTTCGAACTCGGCTGCTAGGTCGTCGCCGGTCGGGATTTGCGCTTCGCCCAGCGACATCGTCTGTTCGCCGGCTTGGTCGTACAGCGCTTCCAGGTTCGACACCATCGTGCGGTGCTCGTCGTTGGCCGCGACCAGTTTGTCGATGCGATGGCGCTGGATCTCGGCTTCGTGCACCATCTCATTGGCGGAAACGGTGATGCCGGTGACCTCGTGCAGACCTTGCAGTAAGGCGACCGTCGCCGCCGGGTAGCTCATCGCGCTCACGTAGTGCGGCACCTGCACCCACATGCCGAGCGAAGCGATGCCCGCGGCGGACAGCGCGTGCTCAAGCACCGAACTCATGCCTGCTGGCACGTCGACTGAGTTTTTCAAGTACGGCAGGTTGGCCAGCACGTCAGCGGATGGCGAGCTGCTGGACAACCGCGGTGGGCGAGTGTGCGGTGTGGCGTACGGATATGCGCCAAGTGCGACCATCTGGCGCACGCCGAGGTCGCCAGCGAGTTTGGTGACCACGCCCGCGAACTCGCGCCAGCGAGAGTCGGGCTCGGGGCCGATCAATGTGAGCACCGCTTTCTTGTTCGGGTCGTGCCCGACGCGTAACTGAATGTCGTCCCACACCAACCTCGTGTTGACGCCATCGCGCAGTTCCATCGTTGGTCGGCGCGCGCGGTAGTCGATATAGGCGTCGCCGTCGAATGTTGCGAGCAGCTTCGTGTCGCATTCGTCGTCGATGGCCGTCAGCGCTGCGGCGCCGGCGCCGCTGGCGTCGATCCAGCCGGTGAGGTGCACCACCAACACCGGCTCATTGAGTACGGGCAGTTCTTGATGCAGCTCGTAGGTCATTGCGTCGTACGGTATCTGTCGTACGCGCAAGTGGTGCGCCCTCATCGGTCGGCGCAAACGTTCCGCCGGTATTGTGGGGATATGGCTCTAGATGTCTCCGATGCGACCTTCCAAACGGAAGTGATCGATCGTTCGTTTCAGGTTCCTGTGGTAGTCGACCTGTGGGCGCCGTGGTGCGGGCCGTGCCGTACGCTGGGACCGATCATCGAGAAGGTCACCGATGCAACCGCCGGCAAGGTGGTGCTGGCGAAGGTCGATACCGACCAGAACCCGGCCATCTCGCAGGCGTTTCAAGTGCAGTCGATTCCTGCCGTCTACGCGCTACGTAACGGCGAGGTCGTCAACGGCTTTGTCGGCGCGCAACCAGAACACGTCGTGCAAGCGTTTATCGACTCGCTGCTGCCCAGCGAAGGCGAACTCACCGTCGCGTCGCTGCTCGCCGAAGGAACTGAAGGCGCGTACCGTGCAGTACTCGAACTCGAGCCGGGCAACGAAGATGCAATCGTCGGCCTTGCCGAATTACTCGTCGCGCGCGGCGAGAACGAACAAGCACTGCAGTTCCTTGGCCGCATCCCTGAGAGCGATCGCACGCGCAAGGTCGCGGCGAAGGCACGTACCCGACTCGCACCCGACGACGATCACGACGCGACCCTGACAGCGCTACTCGACCACGTGAAGGCCGATGAAGAGGCGCGCCAGAAGTTCGTCGACGTTCTCGAGCTAATGGGTCCCGACGATCCTCGCACGGCGGACTACCGCAAGCAGTTGACGAAGCGCTTGTTCTAACCCAGCGCGGCGCGTAACTCGGCGACGCGCTCGGGCACTGCCCGGTACCACATCCAGATGCCGCGC
>JAYVVU010000300.1:0-3369 GCA_043786755.1 Actinomycetota bacterium | reverse complement strand
CCCGATCGACCCTTCCAGCACGCCGAGCGGTACTACTTCGAACCGTCACACGACGGGTTCGGCGTCTGGCGGGCGTTCGGTGGCGTGATGGGGATGATGATCTGCAACGACCGTCGTTGGCCGGAGACCTATCGGGTGATGGGCTTGCAAGGAGTGGAGATGGTGTTGTGCGGCTACAACACACCGATTCACTACGTGCCCGACCCGAGCCAAGACATCCTGCAGGGCTTCCACAATGCGTTGGTGATGCAGAGCGGCGCCTATCAGAACGGTACGTGGGTAGTAGGTGTCGCGAAGGGTGGCGTGGAAGAAGGCGTCGACTCGCTGACGCAATCGATGATTGTGGCTCCCAGTGGGCAGATCGTGGCGCAAGCGCTGACTAGCGACGACGAAGTCATCGTCGCTCGTTGCGATCTCGATTGGTGCCAGCGGTATAAGGGCACGCTGTTCGATTTCGACCGTTATCGCCGACCAGAGCTGTACGGCCGGATTACGTCACAACGCGGTGTCGTACTGCCCCAGTAGCGTTGACGCAGATGCATGAGTTCGCTCCTCGATTCACGCGCGCCCAGATGTTGCTGCTTGGGCTGCTTGGTGTGCTCGCGGTAGGCGGCGCCGGGTTCGTCACTTGGAAAGTGATCGAGAGTCGCCATTCATCGTCGGCAGGCGAAGTCGAACTCGCGCAGCACGTCATCTCGCTCAGTGAAACCACGCTCACCGTCGCATCTGCTGATGGCACGCCGACGGCGACCGCCGCGCTCCCTGCGAGCTTCGATGCAATGGTCGTTGCCGACCAAGGGCGATGGCTGATCGAAGACAACCGCGACGCAGCCATCAACTACTTCGACTTATCCGCCGCGCAACCGGAACTGCGCACGATTGAACTGCCGTTCCCGGGATTAGCGATCGAAGAGCGAACTGTGCGCGTGGGCAACGACATCGTGTTGCTGTACTCGCCAGATGGCTTGCTCGGTCTGGCGGTGGCCAACCTCGCAGATGGCACGGCATACCCGATCGCGTCGGCGCGCCAGCAGTACTACTTAGCCGGTTCAGTTCGCGACTATCTGTTGTTCAAGCAGGTCGATGAGCCCAAGACGGTCATCGTGCCAATCGCCGATCCGACTGCTTTCTGGATCACGACGGGAGCGGTCGTCGACATTCGGGGCACGACGAGCTTGATCGCCTCAGTGAGCGGACTCTCCAACTTCGTCACCGTGTACGACGGGTTCAAGCCGGTGGGAGTTCGTGTGCAGATCGAGAACCCGATGATGGGCGGAATGCTGACCGAAAAGGGTGGTGTCGTGCTCGAAAAGACGGGCGGTATCACGGTCGTCGACAACCTGACCGGCAAAGTGAAACGCGCTGGCGTTTCTGAGTTCGGCGCGCAGGGCGCGATACCAGTGGCTGACAATCGCCTCTACGGATGGGGTGGTGAGGGCTCGGCGATTCTGGATGAGGCTGGCCTTCCACTCGTGGCATATGCGTTGGGCACGACCGACGCCGGCGAACAGCGACCATTGGTGGCAACCAACGGCGGCGAAGGTTGTCTGGTGTTGCAGCCCGGTCCGCAGCAGAAAGCCTCGGGTGCCGGCGGTCTGCTGATCTCGGTCGCCGACGGCGCGGAGCTGCTGGCACTGGATGCTTCGCCGAGCTGGGTTTCGCCCGATGGGTGCACGCTGGTCGGCCTCGATTCCAGCGTTGTCATTGACGGTAAGGCGGTGGATGTCGACCTCGACCAGGTGTTCTTCGTCTCGCCCGATCACCGCAGTGCGCTGGGCCGCACGGTCGCGAGCGACGGCACGGCCACGTCTGTGCTGCTCGACCTGGCAACCAAGCAAGTCACCGAGCTGGATTCCGGCTTCCACCTCTTCGCGACCTTTTAACACTGGGTTCATCGACGAGGCTCGCTTTCCGACCTGTTCTTTGACAAAATGTAAAGATGCCAGGTCTGCGCTAGTGGTCGACTTCATCCTCAACGGAACGCCCGTCAGCGTGCGCGCCGACCATCCACACCTGCTGTCGGCGCTGCGCGAAGAACTCGACGTCACCTCGCCCAAGGACGGCTGCTCGCCGCAGGGCCAGTGCGGCTGCTGCACGGTGATGATCGACGGCAAGGTGCAGATTTCGTGCACGTATGCCACCGAGAAGGTGGCCGGTCGTTCGGTGACGACGCTGGAAGGTGTCGCCGAGGTCGAGCGCACGAGGTACTCCAACGCCTTCGCCGCGTGCGGCGGTCTGCAATGTGGTTTCTGCATCCCCGGCATCGTGATGAGGGCAATGGCGCAGGTCGACAAGAAGGGTGCAGGGCTCGAGCGCGACGACATGGCGCGGCATCTCGGTGCCCACCTGTGTCGCTGCACTGGCTACGTGAAGGTCCTCGACGCAATCGAAGCGGTCGCGAAAGGCAAGACATTCGACATGTCGCTGCCGGGCGTCATCGGCACGAATGGCACAAAGTACGAGGCTGCCGAACTCGCGCTCGGCGATCGCGGTTATGTCGACGACATCCGCGTTCCCGGCATGCTGCACGCGGCGCTGCACTTGACTGAACATGTGCGTGCCGACATTGTGCGCATCGACACGTCAGCTGCGCAGTCGGCACCGGGTGTGGTGGCGGTGTACACCGCGGCCGATATTCCGGGTGCGCAATACGTGGGCATCATCTACAAGGATTGGCCTATCTTCATCGGCGAAGGGCAACGCACTTCGTATGCGGGCGACGTTCTGGCCATTGTTGTCGCCGACACCAAGCTGCAGGCGCGTGAGGCAGCCAAGCTCGTACGCGCCGAGTACGACGTGCAGCGTCCGATCACAGATCCGGTCGCGGCGATCACCGACCCTGAGGTCGCCGTTTTCGGTACGAAGGACAACATCTTGTCGACGAGCGCATATCAGCGCGGCGATGTCGATGGGGCACTCGCCAGCAGTCATCACGTGGTTCACGAAGTGTTCAATACGCAACGCATCGAGCACGCGTTCCTCGAGCCCGAGAGCACCCTCGCTGTGCCGACCAACGATGGCCGCTTGCACGTGTATTCCGGTGGCCAGGGTGTTTGGGACGACCGCGATCAGATCGCCGCGATTCTCGATGTGCCGATCGATCAGGTCACCGTCGAACTGGTCTCTAACGGTGGCGCGTTTGGTGGCAAGGAAGACATGAGCAACCAGGGCCAGACCGCGCTGGCGGCTTGGATCCTGCAGCGACCGGTGAAGTGCACGCTGTCGCGCGAAGAGAGCCTGCTGATCCATGCCAAGCGTCATCCGATTCGCCTGGAGTATTGGGCCGGCTGCGATTCCGAGGGCGCGCTCACGGCTTTGAAGGTGCGCGGTATCGGCGACTCGGGCTCGTATGCGAGCGTCGGCATGAAG
>JAYVVU010000299.1:0-18221 GCA_043786755.1 Actinomycetota bacterium | reverse complement strand
ACAACGCCCGCGCAACAGGAACCGTCGTCGACCTCACCGTGCCGGTCTAACCCCGCAGCCTATTTAGTGAACGAGTTAGACCATTGCGCGTTGGCGGCCGGCGAGGCGGCGACGAATGTTGCGTCGCTCTTCCTCTGACGTTCCGCCCCAGATGCCTGAGTCTTGGTTGGTCTCGAGTGCGTAGTCGAGACAGTCGATGTTCACCGGGCATTCACCACACACTTGCTTTGCGCGATCGATCTGCAGCAGCGCGTGTCCGGTGGTGCCGACCGGGAAGAAGAGATCCGGGTCGGTGTCGCGGCAAATTGCGAACCGACGCCACGCGTAGTCAGCACTTGAAAGAGCAAGACTCGAGGCCGGGATCGTCACGTTCACTCCGTTGTAGTTTCAACTTGCGGGTCACGTGGGGGCCAAACGCTTTGTGAGCGTTTTCACGTTCGAGGCAAACGTAGGTAACAATTGGCGTCCGCACAAGGGCTGTTTTGTCCGTTGTCCATATCTGATCGTGATAGGGGGTATCTGCCGTGTTGGGGGGAGTGTCGGGAGCATCCGTTTCAGTGATTGCGCACAGGGGTGCCAGCAAGGCAGCGCGCGAGAACACCGTCGAGGCCTTCCGGCTGGCAGCTGAGCTCGGTGCCGACGCCGTCGAGCTCGACGTCCGCCGCACGACCGACGGCGTGCTAGTGGTGCACCACGACTGTCGGTTGCCCGACGGTCGGGTGATCGCGGAGGTGACCTACATCGACCTGCCCGACCACGTGCCCACGCTGGCAGAGGCGCTGGATGCGTGTGAAGGCACGTGGGTGAACGTCGAGATTAAGAACGACCCCAAGGAACCCGACTTCGACCAGTCGGAATCGATCGCCGACGAGACCGTCGCCCACCTGCTGGCGAGGGACGACGACGCCCGTTGGGTGATCTCGTGCTTCCGCATGGAAACCGTCGATCGTTGTCATTTGCTGGCGCCGCAGATCCGCACCGCGTGGTTGTGCGTTGGCGCGCCAGATGGCATCGCCGATGTGTTGGTGGCAAAGGGTCACGTCGCGTTGCACCCGTGGGTGAAGGAACTGACGCAGTCGACGATCGTCAACTGTCACGCGGCCGGCATCGAGGTCAACACTTGGACATGCGACGATCCGGCGCGCATGGCGGAGTTGATCGAGTGGGGGATCGACGGCATCGTGACCAACGTCCCCGCAGTTGCCGTCAGCGCCCGCGCATCACACTGACTGCGGGCGAACCAGCCTGACTGCCTCGGGCTCGTGCGTGAACTCGAGTCGCTTGGTTTCGCCCAAGTAGTCGCCGTCGAGTTGATACGGAAACGGCGAGTCGTGCGTGATCGACAACGCTTCCAGGTCGGTCTGCACATCCAGCGTGTCGCTCGGCTTCACGCCGCCACCACGCAGTGCGCCACTGAGCCCGCCGAGTATCGCTCGAATCTTCATCGTGCGGAACGTGATCGCGACCAAGCCGCGGTCGAGGCCCGCCGCTGGGCTGAGGTCCAGCGGACGGTTGCCCAAGTACGTGTAGGGGTTGGTGTTGAGCACGACAGTGAAATAACCGTCGGTCACCGGTTCGCCCGTCGGGGTGGCGACGGTGAAGTGCGGTTCCTTGCGGTCGTAGTTCACGGCCCACGTGCGCACGGCTGCGTAGATGAACAGTGGATGGCCGAGCCAGCGTTTCATCGAAGCGCGCCGTTCGACTTCCTTGACGACGGCCGCGTCGTAGCCAACGCCGGTGTGGAAGCAGAAGTAGCGACTGTTGACCTTGCCCAACCCGATCGGCTCGATCGCGTTCGCGGCAATGCCGGCGGCAAGTTGCGCCACTGCCGCGACGGGGTCGTTGGGCATGCCGAGTGTGCGGGCGAACACGTTGGTGCTGCCGCCCGGGAGCACACCCAGCGCGGTCTCGCTGCCAGCGACGCCGGTGGCGACCTCGTTCAGCGTGCCGTCGCCGCCGTAACCAATCACCACATCGACACCACGGCGAGCGGCATCCTGCGCGAAGCGGGTGGCATGGCCGCGCCGATTGGTCTCGACTACCTCCACCTCGTTCTCGCCCTGCATCAGCGCGCGGTGCACCACAACGGTGTTGCGCGCCGTCACCGAGGACGCGAAAGCGTTGACCACCAGCAGAATCCGCAAGGCATCGACAGTACCTCCCGCTTTGGCCGGTTCGGACGCCGGTTGGGTCACCAGTTGGGTGCTAGGCCTACCTGCCGGTAACAATGATGACCCATGAATGTCATCGTCTGCGTCAAACAAATCCCCGACCCTGCAACGCCTGGCGCACTCAACGCCGATCACACGCTGAAGCGTGAGGGCAAGTTAATCCTCGACGAATCCGATGGCTACGGCGTCGAGATGGCCCTGCAGCTGGTCGACGGCGCGGGCGGCGGCGAAGTCAGTCTGGTCTCGATGGCCCCCAACGGCGAGGTGTCGGGCATGCGTACCGCGCTGGCGATGGGTGCTGCCAAGGGCACACTGATCTCCGATCCGGCGCTGCAGGGCACCGACGCTTTGACCACCGCCAAGGTGTTGGCTGCCGCCATCAAGAAGATGGGTGGCGCCGACCTGATCATCGCCGCCACCGAGTCGAGCGATGGCTACACCGGCACCGTGCCCGAGCAACTCGCCGAGGTTCTCGGCCTTCCGTCCGTCACGTTCGCCAAGCGCCTAACGGTGAACGGTCAGTCGCTGACCGTCGATCGCCAAACCGAGGCCGGCTACGACGAAGTGACGTGCCCGCTGCCCGCTGTCATCAGCGTGACGGCCGGCGTGGTCGAGCCGCGTTACCCGAGCTTCAAAGGAATCATGGCCGCCAAGTCGAAGCCGATCGACACTGTGACCGCCAGCGACCTGGGCGTCACGCCCGTCGGCTGGGCTGGCGCCGGGCAAAGCATCGTCAACGTTGCGCAGGCCGAGGCCCGCGCCGCGGGCGAAGTCATCGAAGACGACGGTGAGGCACACGCCAAGATCGTGGCCTTCCTCGAGAATCTGAAAGTGATCTGAGCATGAACATCTGGGTATTCGCACAAGAAGCGAACGGCGCACCGACGTCATCAACACTCGAGTTGCTCACCAAGGCGCGCGCTGCTGGCGGCACGCTGACCGCGTTCCTCGGCGGCGACGCGGCTGGCATCGCTGGCGCACTCGGCGAGTTCGGCGCAACCAAGGTGTACGCAACTGGCGATCTCGGCGGCAAGCTGCCGGGCGTTGCCGTGTCGGCAGCGATGAAGGCCGTGATCGACGGTGGCGACGCGCCGGACTTGATCATGTTCCCGCAGAGCTATGAAGGTCGCGACGTGATGAGCCGCTTGTCGGTGCAACTCGATCGCACCGTGCTCACCAACAACATCGACCTCAGCGTTGATGGCGACAAGGTTTCGGTGACCACACCGATCTTCGGTGGCAACGTGTTGGTCACGACCGCATTCTCGGGCAGCGGCCCGTTCCTCGCTGCGTTCCGGTCGAAGAGCTTCGTTGCCGAATCAGCGGGTGGCGCAGCGGCGAGTGTTGTCTCAGCACCGGTGCCCGAGTTGGGAGCGACCGGCAGCGCACGCGTCACCGCGGTGCACACCGAGGAGACGCACGGTCCGAAGCTCGACGAAGCTGCGATCGTTGTCTCCGGTGGTCGCGGTCTCGGCGAAGCATCGAAATACGAGATGATCGAAACGCTGGCGAAGTTGTTGAAGGGCGCGCCCGGCGCATCGCGTGCAATCGTCGATGCCGGTTGGGTGCCGTACAGCTATCAGGTCGGCCAGACCGGCAAAGTTGTGAAGCCGGGCGTGTACATCGCGTGCGGCATCTCCGGTGCAACGCAGCACATGGTCGGCATGAAGGGCGCGAAGAACATCATCGCGATCAACAAGGACAAGGAAGCCCCGATCTTCGGCATCGCCGATCTGGGCATCATCGGCGATGTGCACAAAGTGCTGCCGAAACTGATCGAGGCGTTGCAAAGTCGCGGCTGACTGAGCAACACCGGAACGGAAGAAGGCGGCCGCAAGGCCGCCTTCGCCCGTTTTCAGTCGAGGGTTTCCTCCCGGTTGGGAGGTGTCGAGGGTTTCCTCCCCGCCAGCGGGGACGAAACCCTCGACTACCGGTCGGACCAACAGTTCAGAGCGTGTCGTGGGCACTGATTGCCCAGGCGTAGCCCTCGTCTTGGTCTTCTACTGCTAGCTGTAGTGACCAGCCCGTTGCGGGCGAGCCGTTTTGCCACCAGTACCAACTGAGTTCGTCGGCGACGGTGTGCAGTTGGCCGGGTTGGACGGGCCAGTCGTCGAGCAAGTCGCCGAGCGAGGCGAGCAGCCACCACGCGCCAAACCTTCCGGCCGCGGCGCCGCGGCGCTTGCCGTGTGCGCCGCCGCTTGCGCCTGCCCACGCGATCCAGGCGAGTGCGTCGGCCGGTGTGAGTTCTGCGAGCTGTGGCTTCTCCACGCCATTTCGTTCAACGGCAAGCGCGGCGATCGCAGTTGCCGCGTCGCCCTCTACGCAGGCGACCTCGACCTTGCCGTCGCTCGCCGCGGTCCATGTATCAAGCAACTGTCGTACCGCCAACGTGACGGACACATCATCCACTCGCGTGATCGTCGCTCTCGGTTTCACCGCTGCGAACTTGCTCGGCAGCGTTGGCGCGGGCGCGTCGACTCCTTCATCGGAATACGTCGCCAACGAGTATTCGGGCTCCCAGCGCTGAATCGCGAACGGGATCTCCAACGGATTCAGCGCGTCATCTGGAATGGTCTCGCCGCGCAGCGCACGCTCGTGCGCGACGAATCCGGCGCGTGGGCTGTGATCGAGGTGCGGTGCTAACGACTCGTACGTGTGGTTTTGCGCGGCGACCTCGGTGAGCGGGCCGATGGTGAAGCGGCCGCTCGACTCGTCGAGCATCGTCGCTGCCCATTCCGCCGGTGCCCACAACGCCAAGCGATACTCGGCCAACGTGGCCGCCGGCCACAGTTGACGACCGGTGAGCACAGCCTCACGCGAACGATTGCGCAGGTCGGCGAGTTCTGCCCACTGCTTGCCGGCGCACAACGAGTCGACCATGCGCACGAGGCCATCAAGGTCCGCACGTTGGACTAAGTCGCTGACGCCAGTCATTGTGACTCGGCCATCAGACGAGCGGCCAGGGGTAACGGCGACCGCTGGTGTCGACGGGAAACTCGCGAGTTTCAACTACCCACTTCGCGCGCTCTTGCAGTGCCACCACCTCATCATCGGCGAGCAGCGCCGAAATGTCGAGTGGAACACTCTTTGCGATGCGCGCCGCCGCCTCGACGAGCGTGTCGGGGATTGCCTCGCCACCGAACTCCCACACAACGGTGCGCAGTTTGAAGTCGGCGCCGAAACAAAGGCCGTGATCGATTCCCCACAAGTGGTCGTGCTCGTCGATAAGCACGTGGCCACTCTTGCGATCGGTGTTGTTGGCAATCAGGTCGAAGGCGGCGACCTGTCGCAGTTGGTCATGCAAGTGAACATGTTGCTCGAAGATGGTGAAGTAGTGCTGCTGATGATCGGCGTGGACGAACCATTGCAAGCTGCCTTCGCCGAGCGGCCCATTGCGAATAATCGTCGGCGGAACGAGGTCGATACCCATTGCCTCGCTTAATCGGTACGCGGCCAACTCGCGACGATGCAAACCCGGTTCGAAATCCCACAACGGTCGCTCGCCGCGCAATGGCTTGTAGATCGCCTGCCCGCCCGTTTCGCCCGCGCATGTGAGATTCACGAGATACGTCGCGTTGCTGCTCCAGGGCATGCGACCCTCGATGTCGATCTCCGCGTTGGAGAGCAGCGCTAGTTCATCCGCGGGCATGCATGACCGTTGGGGTTGATCGGATGACCGCACCACCGGCAAGGCGGGCGGCCAGCAGCGACCACCGAATCGGCGTGATCGCAAAATGCGGCAGCTTGGCTACGACTCAGAAACAGGCGGACGTGGCCGCGATCGACATCGTCGGCCAGGCTTCTTAGCCGCTCGGCCGGATCGCTGCCATCATCCTCTGCTTCGGTCGGATCGCTCTCGATGTCAGTCTCGACCAACTCTTCGAGCTGGACCAACAGACGATCGTTCTCGCGGTCGTAGCCCAAGCCCACCGGTCCGAGCACGAACGCCGCTTCGGCGGGCATCTCCAGTTCGAGCGTGGCAGCAGCGGGTTTGTCGGGCGGATCGGGAAGGTCGACCAACACGCGTCGCAAGTAATCAGCGATTGCACCGGCCTGACGCTTCTCGCACTTGATCGTCACCGACGTTGCACCACGACGCGCCTGCAGCAGGAACAGGCGCGCGCCGGGTTCGCCGAGCGCGCCAACGGTGAACGCATCAACCTCATCGAAATCGAAGTAGATACTCACGCCAAGACCCTCATGCCAAAACCCTCACGATGGTCGCAGCTCTGCGAGTGATCCGCCAGTCGAGTTGACCGTCAGAACGGCTGGGGCACCCATGCCGTAGGCAATGGCAGTCACGGAACACGTGCTGATCACGATGCGCTGGAACAGGTCGATGTGCGTGCCCAACGCGTGCGCCACCGCCGCCTTGATCGGGTCGGCGTGCGACACGCACACGATCACTCCGCCCGGATGCGCGGCGCGCAGACGATCGAGCGTGCCGACGATCCGGTTCTGCATCGCGGTGAAGCTCTCGCCGCCAGGAAATGTGAACGTGCTCGGCGCGCGCTGCACGGTGTTCCACTCCGGCAACTTCATCAGTTTCTTCAGTTCCGCGCCGGTCCAATCGCCGAAGTCGCACTCGAGTAAGCCCTTGTCGATCTGCGCGCGCAGCTTGCGTCCGGCAGCGATCGGCGCAGCCGTCTCGCGCGCACGCTCGAGCGGGCTGGCGTAGATGGCGTCGACCTTGGTGAGCTGCGCGATGCGTTCGCCGGCGCGGACTGCCTGTGCACGACCTTCATCCGACAGGTGTAAACCGGCCGCGCGGCCTGGCAGCAACTTGCCGGTCGTGGGCGTCAGTCCGTGACGAACTAGCAGGATGAGCGTGGCCGCCGGAGGCTTAGGTGCCGTAGAAGGTTGTTTCGTTCGCGCCATTGCAACTTGGAAACCTACTGTGCCTGCCGTGGATTCGCCCGCTCGCTTGCACGCCGACGTGTGTGACTGTCGACTCTGCCCGCGCTTGGTCGCATGGCGCGAGGAAGTAGCGGAAACGAGGCGTGCGTCGTACCGCGACGAGACGTACTGGGGGCGGGGGGTGCCCGGGTTCGGCGATCCCGCGGCGCACATTCTTGTGCTCGGTCTCGCGCCAGCGGCGCACGGTGCCAATCGCACCGGGCGGGTGTTCACCGGCGACCGCTCGGGGGACTGGTTGTTTCGAGCGATGCATCGTGCCGGGCTCGCCAACCAACCGACCTCGGTGAGTGCGGGCGATGGCTTGGACCTGAAGGACGCGTGGGTGACTGCGGCGGTGAAGTGTGCGCCGCCCAACAACAAGCCACTGCCCAATGAGCGCGTGAACTGCCGACCGTTCTTGCAACGCGAGCTCGCTCTGCTGACCAGCTTGAAGGTCGTCGTTTGCTTGGGCGCCTTCGCGTTCAACGCCGCATGTGACGAGTTCGGTGTGCGACCACGGCCGAAGTTCGGCCATGGCGCGCAGTGCATCGCACCGAACGGTCTGACCTTGTTGTGTTCGTTTCACCCGAGTCAGCAGAACACGTTTACCGGTCGCCTGACCGAACCCATGCTCGACGACGTGTTCAGCCGCGCCGTCCAGCTTTCTGGCTAAACGCGACGATCGCTTTGAACTCGTCTGCTGCCAGTGGCATGACCGACAGCCGGTTGCCCTTGGCGAGCAGGCGACAATCAACGAGCTCGGGCACAGAGCGCAGTTCTTCGAGCGATACAAACGCGAGCTTCTTGACTGGCGCCACCGTCACGAGATCCCAGCGCGGATCGGTGCGTTTCGAGCCGGCATCGAAGTACTTGCTCTTTGGATCGAACTGACTCATGTCGGGCTCGGCGGTCCTGATCACCTTGCACACTCCTGCAACTCCAGGCGGCGTCGCTTGCGAGTGATAGAAGATCGCTTGGTCGCCAACCTTCATCTCGCGCATGAAGTTGCGAGCCATGTAGTTGCGTACGCCGTCCCAACCCTCGCTGCCCTTGTGCGCGAGGTCGTCGTACGAGAACACGTCGGGTTCGGACTTGAACAACCAGTAGGCGGCCACGGCGACCGAGGTTACGCCCAGAGTCGAAGCGCGGTGAAAACTGCCATGCCGACCGAGATTGTCAGCACCATGTTGCGCGTCTTGATAAACACAGCGGCCGCGGCGAGAAGGGCCCACCACTGAAAGTTGTGGATTGAGAGATACGGCTCGTGGTTCTTCGTCAGCACGCCCTGCGCAACGATCGCGGTCAGCGCGCACGCCGGCGCGTAACGCAGCGCGCGCTCGATCTGTGCCGGCAGCGCGTAACGGGCGGGCAGCATGAAGAAGCTGCCGCGAGTCATCACGGTCGCAACCGTCAGGCCGGCGAACGCCGCAGCCAAGTAACCCCAGTCGTGAAAGTGATTCACGGGCGACTCAACTGTCGACTCGTTCGCCGATCGCGCCACGCCTCGGCGAGCAACGCCACGGTCACGCCGACGAGCACGGCCAACAGCAACCCCAGCCGCATCGGCAACCGAACCGCCAGCACTGCGACGACAGCGGTGCTGACAACGCCTGCGACCGCGGGAAGGTGCTTCACCATCGGGATCAACACCGCCAACAGTGCGAGGTACGCGGCTAACTCGAATCCCCATTCGCTCGGCATCAGGCCACCGATAAGGAACCCGATGATCGAACCGCCCTGCCACACAACCCAGTTGGTGAACGCGAGGCCGTAGAAGTAGCCCCACTGTTCCGGGTTGCCGTATTCGTCGACGTTGGCGAACCTGCGCGAGAACAGCGCGAAGCCCAAGTCGCCGTTGAGATACGAAGCCAGCAGTCGTTGGCGCCATGGCAGATGCATGAACGACCGTCGCGACGCTGCCGCGAAGATCACGAAACGAAGGTTCACCAATAGCGCGGTCACCCACACGATCGGCAATGGCGCGCCGGTCGCAAGTAGCGGCATCACCGCCAGTTGTGCCGAGCCGGCAAACACCGTGAACGTCATCACCAGTGCGGCAGGAATCGTGAGGCCGGCGTTGACCATGGCAACACCTGTCACGACGCCCCACACCACGATCGCCGGTCCGAGCGGTGTCATCGCTTTCACGCCCTCGCGGTACGCCGCGTGATCGATCGGCGGCAACAGCTTTGACATTCGGACCATCATGCCTGGCTATGAAAGGATTTCGAACGTGAGTCGTGAACGAGTTCGACTTGGAAGTCGTTACCGCAAGCTCTACTTGTCGACCGCTATCTCCAACATCGGCGACGGCATGTCGACCATCGCGTATCCGTGGTTGGCGACCGCCATCACGCGCAACCCGTTGCTGATCTCGGTCGTTGCTGCCGCGCAGAGACTGCCGTGGCTGGTCTTCACGTTGCCGGCCGGGGTCATCACCGACCGCGTCGATCGCCGCAAAGCAATGGTCTTGATGGACGTCGTTCGCGGCACGCTTACCGTCGGTGTCGCATTGGCCGTGCTCTCCGAGCAAGGGACGCTGCCCGCGCCCGACGAGATCGACAAGGTCATCGGCACCCGCGTCGGGTTGTACCTCGTCTTGCTGTTGGCGACGTTGCTGCTTGGCTGCGCCGAGGTCATGCGCGACAACTGCGGCCAAACGCTGATGCCATCCATCGTCGACCACCAGCACCTTGAAAAAGCGAACGGCCGCATGTGGAGCATGGAGTCGGTGGCGAACACGTTCGTCGGCCCACCGCTTGGCTCGCTGTTCCTGCTGATCGCGTTCTCAGTGCCGTTCTTTGTCGACGCGGGCACGTTCTTCGCAGCAGCCGCACTCGTCTGGTTGATACCTGGCGTGTTTCGTGCGGTGCATCCAGACCGCGTGGCCGGCGAACCACTTCCCGCGTGGCGCGTTGATCTGAAGGAGGGAGTGCGCTGGCTGTACAACCACAAGTTGTTGTGGTCGATGGCAATCATTCTTGGGTTGATGAACATGGCCTCGATGCTGAGTGGCTCGATGTTTGTGCTGTTTGCACAGGACGTGCTCGACATCACTCCGCTCACGTTCTCGTTCATGATGTTCGGGTTCGCGATCGGCGCGGTGGTCGGTGGCTACACGGCGCCGTGGCTCTCGAAGAAGCTCGGAAGCGGAACCTGTTTGGCGCTGACACTCGGATCTTCTGCAGTGGTGCAAACGGCGGTCGGATTCAGCTCGTGGTGGCCACTCACTGCGCTGTTGTTCGCGGTCGGCGTTCTATTCGGTTCAACCTGGAACGTGATCACTGTCAGCCTTCGCCAGTCGATCATTCCTCCGCATCTGCTCGGACGGGTGAACAGCGTGTACCGCTTCTTCGCATGGGGCATGATGCCGATCGGCGCAATGCTCGGCGGTGTCGTCGTCACCGTTGCCCGCACGTTTACGAGCCACGAAAACTCGTTGCGTGCGGTCTGGTTCGTCGACGGTGGTATCTACGCGATTCTGTTCCTGGTCGGCCGTCGCCTGCTCACGACCGAACGGTTGGAAGCCGCACGCGCGGCGGGTATCTCACCCGCCGCGACGGTCGACGCCCCCGTGAGCTGATGCGCGGGCGGCAGCTCGCGCTCGCGCCTCGGCGACCACCTCGCCAGTGACCCGATGCAGGTTGCCCGCTTTCGCGCCGCCTTCGATGTGTATGACACCGCGGCGAATGCGCCCGGCAAAGCTGCGCTCGTTGAAAGGCAGGATCGTCTTCGCGATCGTCCAACCGTCGTCGCGTGTGCCCAGCACTCGTTCGTGAAGCAAATGCACGTCGCGAAACTCAATAGTGCCGCTCGCAAGCTCGACCGGTTGGTACTCCAACTCGACGAGCAGCCACGAAAGACCATCACGACCAGTGCTGCCCGGCACACTGCGAGCCAGCACGATCGCATGCGTGGCTGCGAGATCGGGGCAGATCTTGGTGCCGTTTAGCGTGACGTACTTCCAGTCGAAGTCGGCCGCACAAGCGGTCGTCAGTGGGTCGTCGCTACCCGGCTCGTTCATCAATGCGGTCCACAGGTTTCGGCCGGTGAGCAAGCGCGGAATGATCTCTTCGAATTGCTCCGGAGTGCCGAACTGGCGGATGGCGGCACCGACCATGCGAATGCCCAAGCCCATCACCGGGGGCGCGATTGCACCGGCGTTCGCTAGCTCTTCTTCGATGACGTTCTGCACCGCAGTCGTAGCGGCCAACCCGCCTTGGCTGCGCGGCCATGTCGGCGCGGTAAGTCCGGCGCGCGCCAACCGATCCCACCATTCGGCGACGGTGATCTCGAGGTCCCAGTTCTCGCGGATCCACGGCAACAGCTCTGCGCGGAAGTCCTCCGGATCGGCGATGGGCCATCGCGGCTGTTCTCCAGCAAGGTCCATAGGCAAAACCTACTAGCGAAACGCTTTGTATCGGGGGGGTGACGGAAGGGTCATTCCCGAGACGGTTGTACTGGGAATTGTGCGTTACGATGGTTGATCGTGAACGCCAAGATCGGGTCATCGAACGGCGTTTCAAAGTCGGAAAACGCGGCCAACTCGATCGCCGACGTCATTGCTTCGTTCGCCGATTGGCCCGGGGGCCTGATGCCCGCGTTGCACGCGGTGCAGCATCACGCTGGTTTCATCGATCAGTCGCTGATCCCACTCCTCGCCGACACGTTCAACCTGTCGCACGCCGAAGTGCACGGCGTGATCTCGTTCTACAAGGACTTCCGCACGACGCCGCCGAAGGGGCCGATCGTGCAGGTCTGTCGCGCCGAGGCCTGCCAGGCACGCGGGGCGCGCGAGGTCTTCGCGAAGGCGACCGACGCCGGAGCCGATATGGCCGTTGAGGTTGAGGAAGTGTTCTGCCTTGGCCTCTGCACTGCTGGTCCGACCGTCGCAGTTGACGGAAGGCTGCACTGCATGGTCGACCCGCCGAAGATGTTGTCGCTCTTGAACTCGGCGATCGAGCCCAAGCCCGTCGCCCCCGCCACTCCAGCGCGCACGCACAGCCCCGACGATGTCGTCGTGTACGTGCCGCGCGATGCCGCCGCGCTGGCATGGGGTGCCAACCGAGTGGCCGATCTATTCGCTGCGCAGCCTGGCGTACGCGTCGTGCGCAACGGATCACGCGGAATGCTCTGGCTCGAGCCGCTGATCGAGGTCGTCACGCCCGCGGGGCGAGTCGCGTACGGACCCGTTGGTGCCAAGGATGTTCCTGGGCTCATCGATGCGGGCATGCTGACCGGCGCGGCGCATCCGTTGCGTATTGGCGCCGTCGACGAGCAACCGTGGATGCAGCGCCAACAACGCGTGACCTTCCAGCGCGTGGGCGTCATCGATCCACGCGACGCGGACGACTACCTGGCACACGGCGGTATGGCCGGCTTACGGCGCGCGCTGTCGATGAAGCCGGCCCAGGTAGTCGCGGAAGTTGCCGATAGCGGATTGCGCGGTCGCGGCGGTGCGGCATTCCCAACCGGCATCAAGTGGCGCACCGTGCTCGACGCGCCGGGAACTCAGAAGTACATCGCATGCAACGCCGATGAAGGCGACAGCGGCACGTTCGCCGATCGCATGCTGATGGAAGGCGATCCGTTCTCGTTGATTGAGGGCATGATCATCGCTGGCTGGGCAGTCGGTGCCAACGATGGCTACATCTACATTCGCAGTGAGTACCCCGATGCGATCGCCGCGATGCGCGTGGCCATCACGGCGTGTGAGGAGCGCGGCTGGCTGAACGGTGTCGGCTCGACTGGCACGGTGCTCGATAGCGGGTTCGTGTTTCGCTTGCACGTTCGCGTCGGTGCCGGTGCGTACATCTGTGGCGAAGAGACGGCGATGCTGGAAAGCCTCGAAGGCCGTCGCGGAGTTGTGCGCGCTAAGCCACCGCTGCCTGCGCTCGAGGGCCTGTTCGGAAAGCCGACGGTCGTGAACAACGTGCTCAGTCTTGCGACCGTGCCCGCGATCCTCGCGGACGGCGCTGCCAAATACGCGGCGCTCGGCACCGGCCGCAGTCGCGGCACGCAGGTGTTTCAATTGGCCGGCAACATCGCGCGCGGCGGCATCTTCGAAACTGCGTTCGGCATCACCCTCGGCGAGTTGGTCAACGAGATCGGTGGCGGCACAGAAACAAAGCGCCCGATTCGCGCGGTGCAGGTTGGCGGTCCGCTCGGTTCGTATCTGCCCGTCGATCGTTTCGACCTGCCGATGGATTACGAGGCGTTCGCCGCCGCCGATGCGCTCGTCGGCCACGGCGGCATTGTCGTGTTCGACGAGACGGTCGACATGGCGGCACAAGCTCGCTTCGCAATGGAGTTCTGCGCGATCGAGAGCTGTGGCAAGTGCACGCCTTGTCGCATCGGTAGCACGCGCGGCGTGGAACTGATCGACAAGATCACCGCCGGCGAGCATCATCACCTCGAAACGCTGCACGACCTGTGCGAGGTGATGGCCGACGGATCGTTGTGTGCTATGGGCGGCCTGACGCCACTACCGGTGCGTAGCGCACTCACTCATTTTGCCGAAGACTTTGCCGCCTCCGAAAGAGCACTCGTATGACCCTGCCACTGTCTCTCATCATCGATCCGGAACACCTCGACGCCGAGCACGGCCGTTATAGCGAGCACGACTATGGCACTCCGGCGCCGGATCGCGATCTGCGCGAGCCCGGCGTGCCAACGGTGCAGTTGACCATCGACGGGCTGCCGGTGTCGGTTGTGGAAGGCACGTCGGTCATGCGCGCCGCTGCGCTGTGTGGCGTCGACGTTCCGAAGTTGTGCTCGACCGATCGCCTCGACCCATTTGGCTCGTGCCGCTTGTGCTTGGTCGAGATCGACGGCCGCAAAGGCACTCCGGCCTCATGCACCACTCCAGTCGCGCCGGGGATGAACGTCACCACGCAGTCGCCCAAGCTCGAGCGCATGCGCCGCGGGGTGATGGAGCTATACATCAGCGATCACCCGCTCGACTGCTTGACGTGCGCCGCGAATGGCGACTGTGAGCTGCAGGACATGGCGGGCGTTGTCGGGTTGCGCGACGTGCGTTACGGCTACGCCGGCGACAATCACCTCGGCTTGGCGAAGGACGAATCAAACCCGTACTTCACCTTCGAGTCCTCAAAGTGCATTGTGTGTTCACGTTGTGTGCGTGCATGCGAGGAAGTGCAGGGCACGTTCGCGCTGACCATCTCCGGTCGCGGCTTCGGGTCGCGCGTCGCCGCCGGGTTCAACGGCTCATTCTTCGATTCCGAGTGCGTGTCATGCGGCGCGTGCGTGCAGGTGTGCCCGACTGCGACGCTGAATGAGAAGTCGGTCATCGAGATGGGCCAGCCGACCCGCACAGTGCTGACCACCTGTGCGTACTGCGGTGTCGGTTGCAGCTTCAAAGCGGAGATGAAGGGCGAGCAGGTTGTGCGCATGGTGCCGTACAAGGACGGCGGCGCCAACGAGGGCCACTCGTGTGTGAAGGGCCGCTTCGCGTGGGGCTATGCATCGCACCCCGACCGAGTGCTGTCACCGATGATCCGCGAGAAGATCACCGACGACTGGCAGGAAGTGTCGTGGGAGGAAGCAATCGCCTATTCCGCGACCAAGCTGCTCGATATTCAGCAACGCCACGGCGCGAACTCGATCGGCGGCATCACCTCGTCACGCTGCACGAACGAAGAAGTGTGGGCCGTGCAGAAGATGGTGCGCATGGCGTTTGGCAATAACAACGTCGATACCTGCGCACGTGTGTGCCACTCACCAACCGGCTTCGGGTTGAGCTCTGCGTTTGGCACGTCGGCGGGCACGCAGGACTTCAAGTCGATTGAACAGACCGATGTGATCCTGCTCATCGGCGCCAACCCCACCGACGCTCATCCGGTGTTCGCATCGCGCATGAAGAAGCGTTTGCGCGAGGGTGCTGAACTGATCGTCGTCGACCCGCGTCGCATCGATCTCGTGCGTAGCCCCCACGTGCACGCCGAGCACTTCCTGCAGTTGCGTCCGGGCACGAACGTCGCAATCATCAATGCGCTGGCGCACGTCATCGTGACCGAAGACCTTATCGACCATCGATTTGTGCAAGAGCGCTGCGAGCCTGCCGCCTTCGCTCACTGGGCCGAGTTCGTTGCTCTCGCCGAGAACAGTCCCGAGGCCACAGAGGTGCACACGGGTGTGCCTGCGGCAGCAGTGCGTGCCGCTGCTCGCACGTACGCCACCGGCGGGAATGGTGCGATCTATTACGGCCTTGGCGTCACCGAGCACAGCCAGGGCAGTACGACTGTGATGGGCATGGCCAACCTGGCGATGGCCACCGGCAACCTCGGTCGCGACGGCGTCGGCGTCAACCCGTTGCGCGGTCAGAACAACGTGCAGGGTTCGTGCGACATGGGTTCGTTCCCGCACGAACTGTCCGGCTATCGCCACGTTGGCGACGACACGGCTCGCTCGATGTTCGAGGCGCTGTGGGGTCACAAGATTCAGCCGGAGCCCGGTCTGCGCATTCCAAACATGTTCGACGCGGCCATTCACGGTCACTTCAAAGGTCTGTTCGTGCAGGGTGAAGACATCGCCCAAAGCGATCCAAATACCGCGCACGTCATGCACGCACTCGAGTCGTTGGAACTGCTGATCGTGCAGGACTTGTTCATCAACGAGACGGCCAAGTTGGCTCATGTCTTCTTCCCCGGAACTTCGTTCCTAGAGAAGGACGGCACATTCACTAACGCCGAGCGACGCATCAACCGCGTGCGGCCGGTCATGCGCCCCCAGAACGGCAAGCAAGAGTGGGAAGTGGTGTGCGAATTGGCAACCGCACTCGGCGCTCCGATGCATTACGACAACGGCGCACAGATCATGGACGAGATCGCGGCGCTAACGCCCACGTTCGCTGGCGTGTCGTTCTCGCTGCTCGACGATGTCGGCAGCGTGCAGTGGCCGTGCAACGAGGCGCGCCCGATGGGCACGCCGATCATGCACGAGGGCACGTTCGTCCGGGGGCTCGGCAACTTCGTTGTCACGCCGTACTTGGCCACCGACGAGAAGTCGACGCGTCGCTTCCCATTGCTGCTGACAACCGGGCGGATACTGAGCCAGTACAACGTCGGCGCGCAGACGCGTCGCACGGAGAACGTGAAGTGGCACGGCGAGGATGTGCTAGAGATTCATCCGCACGATGCGGAAGAGCGCGGCATCAAAGACGGCGACGAGGTAACGCTCGCTAGTCGTGTCGGTGCCACGACGATGCATGCGGCGATCTCGGATCGGATGGCGCAGGGTGTTGTGTACACAACGTTCCACCACCCGGTCAGCGGAGCGAACGTCGTCACGACCGAGCATTCCGACTGGGCGACCAACTGTCCCGAGTACAAAGTCACCGCGGTCCAAGTGTCGCCAGGTCACTCGGCGGCGACTGCGGAGATCGATCATCCTGAGCACCGCTTGGGTGCGCTGGTGCGGATGGCGAACCAGATCGCTCGCCAGTTCGTGGCCGACCCCGGTTCCGATGCAGTGGCCGCAACAGCGAAGCACATCGATCGCTTCTGGGAATCCGACATGCGTGTCCACCTAGCGCGCGCCATCGAAAGCGGCGAAGCCAAGGTCGACGACGCAGTGGTGCAGGCAATGCAACAACTAGCCGTCACAGCCTAAATCCCCGTTTGTGTCGCATTCGTGATCGGATCACAGCCAGGTGAAACCGCGACACAAACAGGGATTCGGAGTGGAACTGCGCCTTCTTTCGCGGGACAGTTGTCTTGGTAATGTCTCGCAAGTGACGGGGCAGCGATGAGTCGGATCGTTTACGACGGGACACCGATCGAGTTTGCTGACGGCGATTCGCTGGCTGTGGCCGCTGTACGCAACGGCGAGCACCCGGCCCGTGGCGGCACGCTTTGCCTCGCAGGGGATTGCGGTAACTGCGTCGCGGTAGTTGATGGCGTTCCGTGGGTGCGCACCTGCCAGACGCCTGCTCGCGGAGGAACGGTGGTACGCCGTCATCCCGCAGCAGGGCATCCTTCGCCGGGTGGAGCCGAGAGTCACGCGCGGGTCTCCGTGCGCCACAACCGCGCTGATCACGTGGTGATCGGTAACGGCGACAGTGGTGCTCGTGCAATCGCAGAGGCCCGAGCTGCTGGGCACGACGTGCTGGTGCTCGATTCGCACGACGGCAACGACGTTGTCGGTGTTTTCGACGGGCCGACGATCGTGGTGCGGACGCGCGACGGCATCGATCAACTGCACGCGCACCACATCACGCTTGCGACAGGCGCTGCCGAGGTTCATCCGGTCTGCCCCGGCAACATGCTCGCTGGCATCTACACGCCGAAGGCCGCGGCCGAACTCGTGGCGGCCGGCGTCGACCTCGGTCGCGTCGTCACGGTCGGACCCGAACTGGCTGCGCTGCACGGCGAGAGTCGAGTGATCGCCGTCGAGACCGCAGACGGTACGCGCACTGAGTGCGACAGCGTGATCGTCGATCTCGGATCTGCGCCCCGCGATCTGCTCGCACGAATGGCGCCGATGGTGCCGGTGAATGTGGTCGGCCCCGCCGCGGCGGCGCACGCGTTGCCGGCGGCACCGCGCGAAGGAGTGATTTGCCCGTGCGGCAAGATCACCGTCGAAGACCTCGATGGTGTGTGGCAAAAGGGCTTCAACGAACTCGAACTGGTGAAGCGCTCAAGCCTCACTGGTGTCGGCACGTGCCAGGGCGGCGTGTGCATGCCGCACCTGCGTGCCTTCGTCGCCGATCGCAGCGGCACTCACCCCGAGCCGTTCACAGCTCGACCCGCTGCTCGCCAAATCACGATGGGCGAAGCTGCGGCCGGTTATCACATCGACACGTTCCGTCGCACGCCACTCCATACCGAGCACGAAGCACTTGGCGCGACGCTCGATCGCTTCGGCGGCTGGTATCGCCCGTGGCATTACGGCGATCCGGTTACTGAGTACTGGGCTGTGCGCGAAGCCGTCTCGCTCGGCGATGTCAGCACGCTCGGCAAGATGATGGTGTCCGGCCCGGACGTGGTCGAGATGCTCGAGCGGCTTTATCCCAACAACGTGCACGACATCAAAGTTGGGCGTGCGCGCTACGTGATTAACCTCAACGAGCGGGGACACATTCTCGACGACGGCATGATCCTGCGCGACGACGAGAACCGCTTCACGCTTACCTGG
>JAYVVU010000298.1:0-3412 GCA_043786755.1 Actinomycetota bacterium | reverse complement strand
GCGTCTGGGCGACTTTGGCAAGCGCAAGCCGAGCCAGCTCAGTGGTGGGCAACGGCAACGCGTCGCGCTCGCGAGGGCACTGGTCAACCGACCCAAGGTGCTGCTGCTCGACGAGCCGCTCGGCGCGCTCGACCTGAAGCTGCGCGAAGAGATGCAGGTCGAGCTGAAAGCCATTCAACGCGACGTCGGCATCACCTTCGTGTTTGTGACGCACGATCAGGGCGAAGCACTCAGCATGAGCAATCGCGTTGCGGTGTTCAACCGCGGCCGCATTGAACAGGTGGGAACACCGCGCGAGATCTACAACGAACCCAAGACGGAGTTTGTGGCGGGCTTCGTCGGCACCAGCAACGTGTTGTCCGCCGAGCTTTCCTCCGAACTGCTCGGCCGCTCCGAGGCGCACAGCATTAGGCCCGAGCGCATACGCATTGTCGATCAACCAACTGCTGGCGACATCTCCGTCGCAGGCATTGTCAGCGACGTTCAGTACCTCGGCGCCGACAGTCGAGTTCGGGTCGATCTGCCCGACGGTTCACATCTTCTCGCCAACGTGCCGAGCGACGGGCTCGTCGGCGTGGCCATCGGTGGTTCAGTCCGCCTGGCCTGGTCGCGTACAGCGGCCTCCACAGTCGCAGAATCCGAGTCTGAGTCGGAACAGGACTCAGCCTCAAATGTGAACACCTAAGTAGAAGCAATACCTAAGTAGAAGCAATACCAACCGAATCCAACCAATGAGGGGAAACCAATGAGGAAGGCACATGTAGCAATGGCGCTACTGGCGTCGCTTTCACTTTTCGCTGCGGCCTGCGGCGACGATGAGAAGACCGACTCCACAAATGCGCCGACGACGGTCGCCGAGGCGCCCGATGAAACCACTGGTGACACCAGCGCTCCCGATACCACGCCCGCCGAGGTCGATTACATGTGGACCCCGAACGCGGATCTGCTGGCCGGGGCCGAGGGTCAAGTCAATATCGTCGCCTGGGCGGGTTACATCGAGGACGGCTCCACTGATCCGGCATACGACTGGGTCACACCATTTACCGAAATGACGGGTTGCGCTGTCAACACGAAGCTGGGTAACTCCAGCGACGAGATGGTGCAACTGATGCAGAGCGGTGAATACGACGGCGTTTCGGCGTCGGGTGACGCGACCCAGCGACTGATCAGCGGTGGCGAAGTTGCCGAGATCGACGTCTCGGAGTACAGCAGCTACGAGAACATCTTCGATGGTCTGAAGCTGCAGCCTTGGAACTCGGTCGACGGAGTTGCCTTCGGCATTCCCCACGGCCGTGGTGCCAACCTGCTGGTGTACAACACCGCGGCATTCGCCGATGGTGCACCTGATTCGTGGAGTGTGATGTTCGAGCCGGGTAGCCCGGCAGATGGAGCTGTCAGCGTGTACGACAGCCCGATCTACATCGCCGACGCGGCTGTGTACCTGATGGCGCATAACCCCGAGTTGGGTATCACCAACCCGTATGCGCTTGATCAGACGCAGTTCGATGC
Organism: Actinomycetota bacterium; assembly: GCA_043786755.1. GTDB lineage: Bacteria > Actinomycetota > Acidimicrobiia > Acidimicrobiales > Ilumatobacteraceae > UBA668. The sequence continues at coordinate 1,903 of JAYVVU010000298.1, read as the reverse complement.
GGCCATGGCGCTGCTGGGTCAGCAAGCGGAACTCACCAGTCAGTACTGGGCGCTCTACACGGATCAGCAAGCCTCACTCGAGGATGGCTCGGTGCTCGCAGGAACTACGTGGCAGGTCATCGTCAACCTCGCGCAGGGCAATGGCGCGCTCATCGATGCGGTGAAACCTGTCGAGGGCGCCACCGGATGGAGCGACACTTGGATGCTTGCGTCGAATGCTGCCAACCCCAACTGCATGAAGTTGTGGATGGACTGGATTGCATCGCCGTGGGCAAACGCCCAAGTTGCGGTGTGGTTCGGCGAGGCGCCGAGCAACCAGCTCGCTTGCACACTCGACGGCATGGCCGATCACTGCGCCATCTTCCACGCTGAAGAAGACGACTACTGGTCCGACGTTTGGTACTGGACCACGGCCACCGAGCAATGCCTCGACGGCCGCACCGACGTGACCTGCGTCGGCTACACCGAATGGGTGAACGCTTGGACCGCTCTGCGGGCATAGCCGAACCCGGCAAAGAAGAAGACAACGCAACGGGTGGGGGGGCCTCCGGGCCTTCCCACCCAATGCGCGTCATTAACCGCGTGTTTCATGGCCGGCGCCGATTGGGTGCCGGGTCATTGCTCGGCGCACCGCTGGGCTGGATGTTGTTGCTCTACGTCGGTTCGTTGCTGCTGCTTGTCGTGAGCGCGCTGTACCGGCTTGACCCGAAGACACAAAAGCCGACGCATGAGCTGACGAACTCGAACTTGATTGCTGCTTTCAAGTTCTGGGATCCCGACGTGTGGCCCGCGATCTGGGTGTTCTTCCGTACTGCGGGGGTCGCGCTGCTGGTTACGTTTCTCTGCTTTCTCATCGCGCTTCCGGTCGCGTTCTTCGTTGCCAAAGTCGCGCCGCGCTGGATTCGGCGCGGCCTCGTTGTCGCACTGTTGATGCCGTTGTGGGCCGGCTATCTCGTCAAGGGCTACGCGTGGCGGGCGATGGTTTCGCCAGCCGGTGGGCGTTTCGCGGCTGCTGGCCAAGGCGAAGGGGGATTTCTTGAGTCAGTGTTTGGATGGACACCCGGATTCGGACGCATCGCGATCGTGATTGCCCTCGTCTACCTGTGGTTGCCGTTCATGATCTTGCCGATCTACGCCGGGCTTGACCGGCTGCCACCATCGTTGCTCGATGCGGCCAGTGACCTCGGCGCCAAACCCTTCCGAACATTTCGATCGGTGATCTTGCCGATGCTGCTGCCGTCGGTCGCGGCGGGCAGCATCTTCACGTTCTCGCTCACCCTCGGTGACTACATCGTTCCGCAGATCGTGAACAACGGCCAGGAGCGATTCATGTTTGGCACGATCATCAACGCCACGCTTGGCGCGCCAAACCAGCCGCTCGCCGCCGCGTACACGCTGTGGCCGCTGCTCATCATCATCCTCTACCTCGTCGCGATGAAGCGCGCCGGCGCGTTCGAGAATCTGTGACGCCATGAAACTCTCGCTCCCCGCACGCTTCGCACTCGCCGGCTTCACGCTCTTGACGCTGGTCTTTCTGTACCTGCCACTTGCTGTCGTGTTGCGCTTGTCGTTCAACCCGGCGAAGTCGGTTTCGTGGCCGGGCTTCAACGGCTACACCCTTGATTGGTGGCGCAAGGCGTGGGAAGCCGATGGCCCCAAGGATGCGCTGATCAACTCGTGCAAGGTGGCGTTCGTCGCCATGATCCTCGCGCTGATTCTCGGAACTCTTGCGGCGATGGCTATGGCGCGGTTCCAATTCTTCGGCAAGAGTGCAGTCTCGTTTCTGATGGTGCTGCCGATTGCGCTGCCGGGCATCGTCACTGGTATCGCCTTGCAGAACACTTTCTCGCGCACGATTGATGTAGGCCTTTTCTCGTTTCGCGTCGGGTTCGGATTTCATTCG
>JAYVVU010000297.1:0-7922 GCA_043786755.1 Actinomycetota bacterium | reverse complement strand
GCCCCATGCGTGTGTGCGGGTGACGCGTGACCTCCTCGGTGAACGACAAGTCGCCGTAGCTGTAGTTGAAGAACGGTGCGTAGACCATTCCGTTGCCGTCGAGCGACGTCAACTGATCGAGCAGCACCTGCATGCCGGGCACGCCCATGCGCGCAGCTTGCGCGGCGATGCTGTTCTCGGCGGCTGGCTCGTAATCGATGTGCTTGTCGTCAACGCACCAGATCGCGTCGAGGCTGTTGATGATCGCCGAATGGAACATGCCGCCGTCCTCAGGCACGTCCTCAATGATGCGGCGACGACGCTCGGGTTCTGCCAATGCGACGAGGCGCTCTGCCAACGGCAGCCCGGCCACCTCTTGATACGCCGGATGAAACATCAGCGGATGCAAGCTGCCCTGCAAGCAATACAGAATTCCGATGCTGCGACCGGCGACTTGCGCGACGATCTCGAGCCCTTCGTCGTTCGCTTCGTCGAGCAGGCGCAGCACGTCGCGCCACAGATCTGGTGCCGAGTTCGGCTGGTTGAGATTGACACTCACGGCCTTGCCGGTGAGCGCGGCGACCTTTCGCATCCACGGCCACTCATCAACGGGAACCCGTTTGTGATCGGGCGCGAATTGGAAGATGCCATGCACCGATTCGGCAAGCGCGGCGGCGATGCCTAACAGCTCGCGCTCGTCGGCATTTGTGCCCGGCACCAGTTCGCCGTCCTTCGCCTTATGTATAGGAGTACGCGAGGTGCTGAATCCGAACGACCCGGCCTGCAACGCCTGGGCAACGAGCTTCGCCATTCCGGCGATGTCGTCCGCCGTCGCCGGCTCGTTTGCCGCACCGCGATCACCCATCACGTACGCGCGCAGCGGGCCGTGCCCGATCAGCGAACCAATGTCCATTACCCGCGGCATCCTCTCGAGCACGTCGAGGTATTCGGGGTAGGTCTCCCATCCCCACTTCAAACCCTCGGTCAGTGCGCTGCCGGGAATGTCTTCCACGCCCTCCATCAGTTGAATCAGCCACTCGTGACGATCGGGCGCAGCTGGCGCAAACCCAACGCCGCAGTTACCCATGATCGTCGTCGTGACGCCATGCCATCCCGATGGTGTGACAAACGGATCCCACGTCGCCTGCGCGTCGTAGTGGGTGTGGACGTCAACGAAGCCCGGAGTCAGCAACAGTCCATCGGCATCGATTGAGCGCTCGCTTTGGCCGATCGTGCCGGCGGGTTCAACTGCCGTGATCGTGTCGCCGTCGATCGCAACGTCGGCCGCGCGACCCGGACCACCACTGCCGTCGACGAGATGAGCATTGCGGATGACAAGATCGGTCATGCCAGCATCTTCGCGCAGTCGTGCAGCAATCCGTTCGACGAGATCGCCGTGTCGCTCTCGAAGGTGCGCACTCCGTGGCGATCGGTGAACGTGCCGCCGGCTTCCTCGACTACCACCATCACTGCCGCCAGGTCGTACGGCGCGAGACCAACGGCGTCGATGGCCAGATCGATTGCGCCTTCCGCGACCAACATGTGTTGCCAGAAGTCGCCAAACCCCCGTGCGCGGTATGCCTGTTGCTGTAGTTGCACCAGCTTGTCGGTCTTTCCCAGCGCGTCCCATCCCTTGGAGAAGGTGACGCTGAGTTGTGCTTCGTCCAGACGGGCAACCGTGGAGACTTGGCAACGTCGCCCGTCGGCGAAGGCGCCCGTCCCGTGCGCAGCCCACCAGCGACGATGCATCGCCGGCGCGGACACGACGCCGACGAGCGGTCCGTGCTCGACATGCGTCAGCGCGATCAACGTCGCCCACACGGGAATGCCACGCACAAAGTTGGAAGTGCCGTCGATCGGATCGACGATCCATCGCCATGGGCTGCTGGCATCGCCGACCAGTCCGTGCTCTTCACCGAAGAACCCGTGTGAACCTCGCTGCGCCAATACGAGCGCGGCGATCGCCGACTCGGTGTCGCGGTCCGCTTCCGTCACCTCGGTGTGGTTCGCCTTCCAATCAAGGCTGAACGAGCGATTCGTGTAATGCGGCAACGTGATTGCATCGGCCACGTCAGCGAGGCGTTGCGCGAAGAGCAGCTGCTCGGCCGGATCGAACCCTGCGATCGTCACGTCCGGAGGTTATTCGGTCGGTGGAGGGGAAGTAGCGTCGACCACAGCGAGTCGCCGTTTCAGGTTGTCGGTTTGGGTGCGCCACCCTTCAATCTCGATTTCGCGAAACTCGAGAATTCGTCGCACGGAATACGCGGTCTCCTCTGCGGTGTCGAAGCGATGCGCGGCCAGCGCCAGTCGTTCTCGACCCGCCGCTGCGAGCGCGGTACTCCAGCGTGCGGCCGACAAAACTGGCTGGAGTTCAACGACCTCGCAACGCGAGTCGTTGAGCTGTGCGATGACACCTGGCCCATCGCCAACAATCGACGACCAAATTGCGTCCCAGCGCTCACGATGTCGGTCGAACCAGGCCGGTGTGATCGCCAGCACATGCGCTCTGATCTCAGCGCGTCGCAACCAAAGCTCGTCGAACAACTGCGCCACGATCGGGGTCGCGAGAGCGTCAGTTGGCACCTGCCAGCCCGCAAGACCCGCGTGTCGCATGGCTCCTTCGAGCTTGACCCCCGTGTATTGATCGCTGGTGATCGCCATGCACGGCACCCCCGCCGCTAGCGCGAACACCAACGGGTGAAATCGCATCGAGACGACGGCGGCGCTTCGACGAATTCCGTCGGCCGTTGCCGTAGTGGTCGTGACCGGTGCAACGCTGACGACCTTGCTGCTACCAATGATCGCTGCTACGTCCATTGCGAGTTGATCGTCAGTGGGGTTGAGCTTGCACGACTTCGCCTGATCCACCCCAGCCGTGTTCGGAAAGAGCACCACCGGCAGTCCGCTGCACTTGTGCAACGCCGCTACGAGCGCGGCGACTTCGTGGCCAACTCGCTCGCGGTCAGAGTCGTACTGGTGCGCGCACAGCGCAACGTACGCCTCGGGCAGCGACTGGTCGACGGGGCCCATGGGAAGCGTGATCGCATCGTCAACCTGAATCACCGCTTTGCCAGCGGCGCCCATCGCTTCCAGGAGGTTGAGCGAAGGCAGATCACGCACGCCGACGAAGCGCGCACCCGCGAGTGCATGGCGCAGTCCCGCGCGCTGTCGATAAGTGAGAGTCGGTCCGATCGTTTGCCCGGACACGATCGTTGGCACTCCGTGGCGAGCGGCGATCTCCAACAGCGCTACGCGTTCGTAGAGGTGATGCGGCCACGTCGCCGAAAGGTTGCCACCGCCGGCAACGACTACGGCGTCGGCATTCGATACCGCAGCAACTACTCCTGCGATGAGCGGATCGTCGGTCGTCAATGCGAGCACCTGCTCCAATCGCATCTCACGAGCGACGTCGTGCGCCGAGCCCGGCCGATCGTCGAAACCGATCGGCGCGACGAGTCGGACATCGTCAGGAACGCTCGGTCCGGCCGCCGGAGCGATGAGCGTGAACGAGTTTGCACCGCGTTTGCGAAGCTCTGCCAACGCCGCTTCGAATAGTGCCTCGTCGCCCGTGTGACGTTCGGCGCTTCCAACATCGGCGATGATGACGATGTTCATCGCTGTGCCAGGATGCTGACCGCTTGCATGTGTTCGAAGGGTAACGGTGACTCGAGACAGTGCTTGCGGCTATTGAGGAGTTCAGATGTCAAGCATCTATGAAGAGCGATGGGCAGAGTTCGACCGCAACGGGTTCGTGTCCCTTGGTCAAGTCGTGTCTGCGAGCGACGTTGCTGCACTCGCGCAGCGCGCCGACGACCTCGCTGCGGGGCGTGTTGTAAGTCCGCATGTGCAGTTTCAACTCGACACAGGCGGCTCGTACGACGACTTGTCGGCGGCCGTAGACAAACTCGATCAACCGACGCTGCTGTATCGCAAGATTCAGGGTCTCGAATACGACGACGTGTTTCGAAAAGTGTTGGACCTTCCCATTGTGCGCGAAGTCTGCGCTCGTATTTACGGCCCTCATGCCGATGTGTCGATCTTCCGGGCGATGGTGATGAACAAGCCGGCTGGCCAGGGCACGGTCTTGCCATGGCATCAAGACGGGGGCGACGTGTGGGGCCTCGACCGTGATCCGCTAGTCACACTATGGCTTGCCATCGACCCCGCAACTCCCGCGAACGGATGCGTCGAACTGATTCCTGGCTCGCACCGGCTTGGCGTCCTTTCATCGTTTGGCAGCACGTTGAGCGAAGAGAACGCAGCGCAACATTGCGCCCCTGAACTCGTTACGCGGATGGTGGCAGCTGCCGGCGAGTTGTTCCTGTTGCACAACTGGACGATTCATCGCTCGGGCGTCAACCCCTCTGACCAACCGCGGCGAGCGTTCACCACCTGCCTGATGGACGCGCGCACGATCAGCGTCGCCACCGGCAAGCGGTTCCCGATGTTGCATGGTGTCGATAAGGCCCAGCCCTATCCGTTCGTGCGTCAACACGAAATCGACGGTGCATTCCTACGCGATGCGCACGCGCGTGCGGAGGAGTACGCGCACAGTTTGGAAGCGGAAGTCGAAAAGCTGCGAGCGGCGCTCGCCAAACCGACCTAGGCGTTGGTCATCGACGCGCAGCGGCGACGAGGCTATTCCGTGAGTGGGCGAAGCACGACAGCGCCATCGCCGTAGCAGGCGACCGCCATCCACTTCCCGTCGGGCGACACCGCTACTTGGTGCGGAAACGAGAATCCCCTCATGTCGGTCAGTCGCCGTAACCGATCGTTGCTTGTGTCGAAAACCATGACTCGGTCGCTGTTCTGACTGATGGCGTACAACCGATCGTCGTGAACACACAATCCGTCCAGGTTCGCTTCGGGCAGTGGATACTCGTCGAGCACGCGGTGGGTGCCTTTGTCGAGATCAACCTCCAGCAGCGCGATGGCACCCTCCAGTCCTTCCAGCGGATACGGCTCGGGCAGCGTTCTCTGGAGCGTTACTGCCATTCGATTGGACCCCTTGAACGCGAGGTCCATTGTTGCCCTTCCGTCGAGGTCGATCCTCCACAACAGGTTGCCGGTGGACGTCGAGATGAAGCGAATGCCGGGGGTTCCGGCGGTAATGCATCCGGCGACAACGTCGTCGCGGTTTGGCAGGAATCGGGCTCCGTGACAGAACCCTGCCTCGGGATCATCAAGCTCCCAACTTGCACTCCACTGCGGTTGTTTGCCATCGAAGTGGTACAGCGACACTGACGAACACCAACCGTTAGAGGTCAGTAGGCGACCATCACCATCGCAATCGATCAACTCGCTGCTGACGTCCACATGTGTCTTGTCGCGCGCCTGGGTTTCGGCGACGACGCGCGCGGTGCGTTGATCGCGATCGAACTTGATCGTGTACAAACGGCAGCCGAGCAGCGTGTTGCACACCAGAGTCGTCGAGTCGACGAACGTGATGCCAGTTGTGTGGGCCGACCGCGACCGATAGCCAGTGAAGAACGGTTGTGTGTACTCGGATCGGTTGGCTGTTGGAATGTCAACGACGATGTCGTTGGCCTGTTGGCGAATCACGTCGTCGTCCGGCAGGATCGCGTTGTACGTGTCGGATAGGGCGCGAGCAAGGTTGGCTGCGGAAAAACGACGCGCCGCGACGTCGCGTCCCGCCGCGCCCATCCGGCGACGCAGTTCGGGATCGCGACACAGACGCTCCACGGCATCCGCCAACGCTTTGCCGTCGTCGAAAGGAACGAGCAGGCCAGTGCGATGATGGTCGACAAGTAGTGGGAGAGCGCCGCGGTTGTACGCAACAACCGGTAATCCGGCAGCCATGCCTTCCAGCACGACGCGTGCGAACGTTTCGCGACACCGCGTTACGTTCACCACGATGTCGGCTCCCGCGATTGCCTCCGATGGCGTTCGTGTATACGCGGCAATCGTGAGATTGTCGGGGAGTTCGATGTCGGCCAGGCTCTCGACGGTCGCCGTCGCTGGACCAACCAGAACGAAACACGCGTCGACGCGATCGCGGAGAGCGGTCGCCAGGCGCGCGAAGTCGCGGACCCCCTTGCGCGCCGTCCCGTCGCTCACGTGTACAACGGTGGGTCGATCTGCTGCTGAGTGAGCCACTGGGAAGTCGTCGATGTTGACGATGTTGGGCACTACCGCAGTGCGGGCCTGAATGTTGTAAGTCTCGGCCGTCATGCTGGAGTTGCCGATGATGTAGCCGGCCTCCTCGGTCACGTTGGCAATGATTTCCTCAGCCGTCGCGCCCAGCGCGCGACACATCGCAGAATCGCCAATCGGAGTCTCGTGGGCGTGTACCACGCCAGTGACGCCACGCTGCCGAGCGGCGAGAATTGGTTCCCGGGGCAGGATCGTGTTCACGTGCACAACTTGGATCGCGTAACGATCGATGAGCTGGCACCAGCGATCGATGAGCTCGTCGTTCGGCGCTTTGTGCGGTCGGCGCGGCGGGACCGGCATGACGTGCAAACTCATGCTGCGGTCACGTAGCTCGTCGATGTACGCCTCGTTCACAAGGGTGGGAACGGTGACGACAACGTCGTGACCAATCGCGGCGAATCCGTCGAGCAGTTCGATCAGGCTGCGTTCGGCCCCGAACAGCTCTGCGCCGGCCGCGTGCCCGACGACAAGAATGCGGGCGCCGCCGGTTGGCGCTCGTCGGCCAGGAAGCTCGGCTGCGACGACCAGACCATCGTCGTGGAGTCGCTTCCACCACGCTGAGTTGGCGTGCGCCGCTGGGTCGTCGGGGTCGTCCCACGTCGGCCCCGGCAACCGTCCCTCGTCGAGTCCGCTCGTAAGGAAGTGTTCCAACGGATCCATCCTGGCTGCGGCAACGTCGGGGTAGGCGGCGAGGTACCAGTCGCGATCGAAACCGGGCACGAGCCGATCACGAGCGTCTCGATTCGGCGGTTCTTGCGCTGAGCGTCCTTCGTCGCGGCCGCTGGTGAGGTAGTGCTGCAGTGGATCCATTCCACTGGCGGCTACGTCTGCGTAGGTCGCCAAGTACCAGTCGGCGTCGAATTCGCTGATTGCTTCGTCCATCTCGTTCGCTAATCGCCTGTCTCGGCGCGCGTCACCTGCGTGCAGCGGCGACGATGCCGTCGGCATCGAGACCCAACTGGGCGAGGATGCGATCGGCCGAGCCCTGCGGGATGAACTTCGACGGCAGGCCGAGCACGTGCACTGGTACACCGCTGGCAATCGCGTGCACCTGATCGGCGATCGTCATGCCGATGCCGCCGTCGCGTATTCCATCCTCGGCGGTGACGACGCTGCCATGACGTGCCGCGTCGGCGATCATCACGGGGTCGAGCGGAGCGCACGAGCGTGCATCCCACACCGTCGCCTGTACACCGCTAGCCGCCAGCATGTCGGCGGCCTTCGTCGCATCGATCACCATCTTGCCGATCGCCACGATGCACACGGACCCGTCGCCCTCGCGAACTCTGCGCGCGCTAAGCCCCGTTCCGACTTCGTGTTCGCCAACATGATGCGCTGCGCCGCGCGGCCAACGGATGGCGACCGGACCTTCTTCGGCCAAGCCAATCGCGTCGTGCAGCATTACTTGTAGTTCTTCGGCACTTGATGGCGCGAGCACGCGCATGCCGGGAACGCGAGCCAGCAATGCCATGTCGTACACACCGTGGTGGCTCGCACCATCAGGCCCTGTGACACCAGCGCGGTCGAGGCAGAAGATCACCGGCAGTCGGTGCATCGCCACGTCGTACACGACCTGATCCCAGGCGCGATTCAAGAACGTCGAGTAGATGGCAACGATTGGTCGCAGCCCGGCCATCGCCATTCCGGCCGCGCCAGTGACTGCGTGTTGCTCGGCGATGCCGACATCGAAGAAGCGATCGGGAAAGCGCGCTTGGAACGGAAGTAGTCCCGTCGGGCCTGGCATCGCGGCAGTAATCGCAACAACCCGC